>JBGSSR010000002.1:0-7022 GCA_041736905.1 Sphingomonadaceae bacterium
GTATCGCCGAAATCGTGGTCACTGCGACTCGCCGCGAAACCGATATGCAAACCACGCCCGTATCCGTGTCTGCGATAGACGAGACGCAGATCCAGCAGGCCAACGTCCATAACATCGGCGGATTGGCTGCGTTCGTCCCCAACTTCTCGGCGGAAACCATTACGGGTTTTAACGCCGCCAGCTTTTCCATGCGCGGCGTGGGGCAGAACAACATTATCGTCTATTTTGAACCACCCGTTGCGGTGTTGGTCGATGACTTTGTAATGCCAAGCGTTCAGACGCAATTGCTCGACACCTTCGACGTGACGCAGGTGGAGGTGTTGCGCGGTCCGCAAGGGACTTTGTTCGGCAAGAACACAACCGGCGGCGCTGTAACGGTTCGGACAAAGCGCCCCGAAATGAACAAAATCGGCGTCGATGGCCGCGTGAACTTTGGCAGCTTCGGCACCTTCGCCATGAAAGGCGCAGCCAACATTCCGGTGATTGATGACGTGCTGGCGTTGCGCTTTGTCGGCGGATATGAAAAATCCGATGGCTATTACAAAAATGGCGGCTGCTATGGCCCAGTAACGGGCTTTGTTCCCAACAAGTTCAACGGCGCGACCGGATGTTTGGATGGCCGGTCAATCGGGGGCAAAGACGTTTGGTCGTTCCGCGCCAAAGCTTTGTTCCAGCCTACGTCCAACATCACCGCCCTGTTCCAATATGAATATCTGCGCGATCGGTCGGGCTCGGTGCCCTCGGTGAATGAGAATGATCTGTACACTGGCTCGACGGCGTTTTTGACCGATTTGCTTAACACCGGTTCGTTCAATCCGAACAGCGACGACCCGTTGGACAATGCGGCGATCACATTGCGCAATGACGCCTTTATGTCGTCGAAGCAGCGGATTGATGTGGATGGCCTTTACGCCAATATCGACATTGATTTGGGCATGGGGACATTGACTTCTGTAACCGGCTGGCGGTCGCAAAAATCTCGCCTTCCGAACAGCTATCCCGGCCATGCGCCGATCGCGGCCGATGGGCAGCCATTGTCGATTTTCGACGCGACGCGCGACGATGACCGGAAGACCTTCCAGCAGGAGGTCCGGTTTGCCACCGATTTGGGTGGCAATTTCGACGTCATTGTGGGTGGTTTTTACCAAAAGGATGAGACCGATTTCTGCGTGTCGCAGATTTTGGGTTTCTTGGATTTGACCAACGGCCCGCTTGCGTTCGGCAATTGGAACGATAACCCGTATCTTTTGTGTAACGCTCAAAAGGCCAAATCGACCGCCGTGTTTGGCGAAGGCACCCTTAAAATCACGCCCGAACTCAGCCTAACCGTGGGTGCGCGGTATACGTGGGAGGATAAGGTTTGGCGCGGGCGGCAACAGGTGTTTATTCCCCAATTGAATGGCGGATTTGACCCCAATATCACCATTAGCGAGCCATTGGATGCCAGCGTCTATAACTACACTGCCGGCGTGGTTCGGGTCGATGCCAAGTCCAACGAACTGACATGGAAGGCCAGCCTTGGCTATCAAGCGACGCCGGATATCTACATCTTCGGCACGGCGGCACATGGATTTAAGGGCGGCGGCTTTAACGATCAAATTGGCGGTTTTGCGCCGTTTGGCACGGATTTGGCGGCCTTTGCCACTGCGGCTCGGGCAACCAATCCGGAAACGGCGGACAGTTTCGAAGTCGGTGCGAAATCCGAATTCCTCGACAATCGCGTGCGGTTGAACGTCACAGGTTTCCATGTGAAATACAATGATTTGCAACGGCAATTGAACGTGCCCTTGGTCGTCAATGGTGCGCCCAATCAGGTTACCATTTTCGTCAACGCGGCAAGTGCAACGGTCAAAGGCGCAGAGTTTGAACTGACCGCCATGCCGACGGACAATCTGACCCTGCGCGGTGTTTTGGGATATCAGGATGCGCAATATGGGGCGTATGACGCGCCAAGTGCAGGTTATGACTTGTCCACATCACCGCTGGACCGTGCGCCGAAATGGCAATGGACGTTGGATGGCACCTATAGCGTGCCTGTTGGCGGCAATCATGAAGTCACGATAAACGGCAATGTCGCCTACCAAAGCCGGAACCTGTTCACGCAAGCCATCGATAATCCCGCCGGTAACACGTTCCTGAACTCGCGGACGTTGGTGAATGCCTCCATTACCGTCGCGGATGTGGATAACCGCTATTATTTCCGCGTCGTTGGGCAAAATTTGACTGATGAGCGGTATCGCACGGCATCGCAAAACGTCGCCGGGCTTTGGTTGAATAGCCAATTTGGTCAACCACGCTTCTTCGGCATTGAACTGGGAATCAGCTTCGGGGCCGACAATTAAATGAATAAAAAGGTGACCTTATGGGGGCTAGTTGCCACTATGATGCTGGCGGGGTGTCAACCTGCCAGCAGTGGCGAAGAGGGTGGGGCTGAGGCAAACCGCGTCAGCTCCACTGACGAATTCCAATCGCGCAATGGTACGCCGATCGATCCGGAAACTCATCCGGGCAAAGAATTGTTCGAGGCCAATTGCCTGATGTGCCACAACGGCACCGTGCCAAAGGCTCCCGCAGTCGTCTGGCTTGAAATGTTGGAGCCGGATATGGTGCTGGCTTCGATGAAAACCGGCATCATGAAGGAACAGGCCGCCGATCTGTCCGAAACGGAACAGCGGCAGGTAGCCGAATATTTGGCGCGGATTGAACTTTCCAGCTACACGCCGCCGCCGCCGCCGCCGATGTGCACGGGCGACGATATCAAGTTTACGGGTGGGCCGCCTGCCAAAGTCGGATGGGGCCATGATACCAGCCGCTTCGTCTCCGCCGAAATCGGCGGGGTCGAGGGTAGGGACTTGGCCAATTTGAAACTCAAATGGGCCTTTGCCTATCCCGGTTCCAATCGCGCAAGGTCGCAACCGGCGGTGGGATGGAACACCATTTTCGTGGGCAGCCAGACGGGCACGGTCTACGCCTTTGATCTGGAAAAAGGCTGCACCAAATGGACACACCGCGCCAGTGCGGAGGTGCGGACCGCTATTGTTGCCGATGCCGAAAACAAGCGCCTCTATTTCGGCGATGTGTTGGGCCGCGTCTATGCCTTGGACGCGATGACGGGCAAACGGTTGTGGCAGGTGAAGGCCGACCCACATCCCAATGCCACCATCACTGGCACGCCCACTTTGGGTGGCGGTGTACTGGCCGTGCCGATTTCCTCGTTGGAGGTCACATCGGCGGCGGACCCTAAATATGACTGCTGCACTTTCCGCGGCGCGGTCCTCGCGCTGGATCCGGCGACGGGGAAGGAAAAGTGGAAAACCTATACCGTTCCCGAACCCGCGAAAGAGCAGGGCAAGACCAGCGCGGGTGCGCGCATCCTCGGCCCATCTGGCGCGCCGGTGTGGAACAGCCCCGCGTATGATGCCAAGCGCAATCGGTTCTATTTCGGCTCAGGGGAGAATTATTCTTCGCCTGCCGATGCCAATAGCGACGCCTTGTTCGCGGTCGATGCCGGCACGGGTAAGAAGCTATGGCAGGTGCAATTCACCGCCAAAGACGCATGGAATGTCGGGTGCATGATGGGCAATGAAAATTGCCCGATGGAAAACGGCCCTGACCTCGACCTTGCTGCGTCGCCGATTATCGTGCCCATAGGCGCGGGTAAGGATATGATAGTCGCCGGCCAAAAATCGGGGGAAGCGTTCGGCGTTGATCCGATGACGGGCAAGATTGTTTGGAAACAGCGGCTCGGCCATGGCGGCACGCAGGGCGGTGTCCATTTCGGCATGGCGGCGGAGGGGACGACGCTTTATGTTCCGATCGTCGATATGGCCGATACTTATGACGGCCGAACCTATGATAAGGCTCTCAACGGCGCAGGCATTCATGCGGTGAACGCGGCGACGGGCAAAATCCTGTGGCGGCAAAAGGCGGACAATGTCTGCGATGGCAAAAAATATTGCGATCCCGGCATTTCCGCGGCGGTGACCGCGATTCCCGGCGCAGTGCTGGCGGGGCATTTGGACGGGCGGTTGCGCGGCTATGATGGCAAAACAGGCAAAGTCCTATGGTCGTTCAACACGATGCAGGAGTTTGACACCATCACCGGCGTCAAGGCACGCGGCGGTGGGATGAGCGGGCCGGGGCCAGCGGTCTATAACGGCCACGTTATCGTCAACAGCGGCTATGGCCTGTATTTCCACATGCCGGGCAACGTCATGCTGGTCTTTGCTAAGCCGTGAGTTCCCATCGCGTACCGCGTTATAATAAGAGGATGTTATGAAATTCACGCTGAGCGATGACCAACGCGAATTGCAACAGGCTGCGCGCGATTTTGCGCAGGCCGAACTGCCCGCGATAGCCGCCGAGTTGGAGGCGAAGAATATACCGCCCTCACACGACCTGATCCACCATTATGCCGAGCTTGGCTTTTTGGGGATTAACGTGTCGGAGGATTTGGGCGGACTGGGCCTTGGCAACTTAGAGGCGCTCATTGTGTTGGAGGAGTTTGCCAAAATCTCCTCCGCCGTCGCCTTTCCGGTGTTTGAATCCTGCGTCGGTCCCGTGCGCGCGATTGAGCGGTTCGCGCCCGATGCGCTTAAACGCCGCGTCGTCCCCGCCGTATGTTCGGGCGATATGGTGGTGGCGGTCGCCATGTCCGAACCCGATGCGGGCAGCGCGCTGACTGACCTAAAAACACGCGGTGTCGAAAAAGACGGTATGATGGTGCTTAACGGCACCAAACGCTGGTGCTCCGGCGGCGGTCATGCTGATGGCTATGTCGTCTATTGCCGCCTCTCCGACGATCCCGGTGCAAAGGGCATTGGCGCGGTGTTCGTGGAGAAAGACACGCCGGGCTTTTCCTGCGGCCCCAGCGAGGAACTCATGGGCTTTCGCGGCATCCCCTCCGCCGATCTCTATTTCGACAATTGCGCCGTGCCGATGGACAATGTCGTCGTGCCAGCGGGCGGCTTTCGCAAGCTGATGGAGGCGTTCGATCTAGAACGATGCGGCAATGCTACGATGTCGATGGCGCAGGCGTCGGGTGCGTTGGAGGATGTTGTCGCTTATGTGCAGGAACGCAAGCAATTCGGTAAAGCGATTGTCGAGTTTCAGGCGGTGCAGTTGAAACTCGCCGAAATGCAAATGTCGGTCGATGCAGCGCGGCTCCTCATTTGGCGCGCGGCGGCGAATGCGGAGGATGGCTTGCCATCGGTTTTGGATAGCTCCGTGGCGAAATGCTTTGCCAATAATATGGCGCGCGAAGTGACGGGCAATGCGCTGCAACTGATGGGCGCTTATGGTTATAGCAAGCAATTCCCGATGGAGCGGCGGCTGCGCGATGCGTGGGGTTGGGGCATTGCGGGCGGCGCGATTGATATTCAAAAGACCAATATCGCCAGCGCCATGATCGGCAAACGCTTTGACCAAAGGCGTTAATATGGGCGTCATTGATTGGGGGCGTCGCTAATATGGGGATGCAAATCGTCGCGCAACTGGCCGATGTGCCCATGAACGGTAGCCTAGTTGTCGCGCATGAGGGCGAGCAGGTGCTGCTCACCCGCACCGATTTGGGTGTATTCGCGATTGAGAACCGGTGCAGCCATGCTTTTCAAGAACTGGCGGGCGGCAAGGTCAAGAAAGTGTTCATTTTCTGCCCCCTGCATGGCGTTCGGTTTGACATGCGCAACGGCTGCCCATCGGGGGAATTGACCGATAAACCGATTAAGGTTTGGGCGTGCGAAGTGCAGGGCGATGCGGTCACGGTGGACCTGTCGCGGCGGTTGGACGCTGGCGAGTGACCATGAACATCCTTCACATCGACGCCAGCCCGCGCGCCACGCGCTCCCGTTCGCGGGTGGTGGCGGAGCGGTTTATTGCCGCCTTGCCTTCCACAACGAACGTCACGCATTGCAACGTTTGGGACGTGGCCATTCCGGACCTTGACGGCGACATGATTGAGGGCCGCTATGCGCTCATCATGGGGCAGGGGGTGGATGAGAGTATTGCCGAACGCTGGGCGGAGGTGCGGCGCTTTGCCGATGGGGTGATGGGACACGATGCCTTCATCCTGTCCGTGCCCATGTGGAATTTCGGCATCCCGTATCGCCTGAAACATTTCATCGACGTGGTGACGCAGCCAGGGATGGCCTTTACCAATGACGCGGCGGGTAATGTTGTCGGCCTCGCGGCGGGCAAGCGCGCCATGATTGTCGCCGCCAGCGCCATGCCCTTCGGCCAGATGGAGGCGATTGCCGACCTTGATTTCCAATTGCGCTATATGCAGGCGTGGCTGGGCTTTATCGGGGTCAGCGATGTGCAACATATCCGCGTTGCCCCGACCTTTGGCGCGCCCGATGCCGTGGATAAAGTGATGGCTGAGGCGGGTATCGACGCCGAAATTATGGCGCGGCACTGGGGCAATGCTGCCGCCTAATCCGCGGCGCGGGTGTAAACCAGATTGATGCTTTCAAAATGCAGCACCACTGCGCCGTGTTGATTGATGAGTTCGTAATAGGTCACCGCCGTCCCGCGCGGTTTGCCACTTTGCGATGGTTCCAGCGAGAGAATGCGTGAGGTGGCATACACACTATCCCCCGCGCGCAGGGCGGTTTTCAGCCGGAATTCGTCAAAACCAACGCCGCAGACGAAATCAATGTCGCTGTTAATCTCATGATCCAATTGCCGCCAGATGGCGAGGACATGCACCCCGCTCGCCACGACTTCGCCGAAATGCGAATGGCGGGCGGCATCGGCATCGGCGTGGAACCATTGCGGATCATATTGGCGCGCGAAAGTGACAATGTCGCCCTCACTCACCGTGTGCGTGCGCGAAGTGCGGGTTTCGCCAACGACCAAATCCTCAAATCTGCGCGGCGGGCGGTGCGATTGCGACATGGATGCCCTTTCATGGCAAAAAACAAACAAAAATGTTTGTATTATTTACTTTGGCATAGCCCATGCTAAACTAAAAGCCATAATGATGGGAGACGATAGGGCATGATTCCCGCCAAGCACGCCATTTT
>JBGSSR010000005.1:0-4553 GCA_041736905.1 Sphingomonadaceae bacterium
AACCGGCTGGAAATTGGTAAACATACCCATCCAACGGTATCGCCGCGACTTCCACTTTTTTGTACCGTATTGAGAGAGTATTAGCATTGTCCAGAGCCTTGCTCCACTTGGCGTCGGGTGCAAATTTGAGTGCAATCCAAGTGAACTCTGGCTTTCCCGTATAACGCCAGAACGAACCTTTAGGCGGTTTCACTTTTTTGCCGTCTAGGTAAAAGTCTAGCGGCACATCAGCACGATAGGAAAATCTCTGCTTTTCTTCCAAAGCACCTGGTTTGCGAACCTCTGCGTATTCCAGCCAAATGGCTCCGCTGGCATCACGCTCCATCGACGCCCGCTTGCCAGAATTATAAGGTATTGCCGACATTCTGCAACCTAGACGCGATGGTCTTTCTGAGGCCGTAAAAGGCCCATCGCGACTGTCGGCAATTTCGACGGGCGCTTCCACCGTCATCGTCTGCGCCAACGCCCCGCTGGTCATCGGTAGAGCAGTAACGGCTAACAAAAGCACGGAATGACGGCGCGGCGACATGGCCTCTCCTTTGGCAATGAGTTTAGGCCGTTATTGCCAATTTGCTCCAACCGAGCAAGCGGGTAAATGAGACAAGCCCGCGCAAGGGCTATTCCACCAACCTGCGCGCCTGCATCCATCGCCATAGAAGCTCAGGCCATGCCGCGACGGGGTTGCCCTTGGTCAGCATCAGGCCGAAACCATGGCCGCCCTTGGCGAACAAATGGGTTTCAATCTCCGCCCCCGCCGCCTTCATCGCGGCGCGGTAGCGGATGCCGTTTTCGACTGGAACGACCGCGTCATCCTCCGCGAAGAGCAAGAAGGTCGGCGGCGCGCCCTCCGTCACCATTTGGTCGGGGGAATAGGTCCGCACGTCCTCGCTGCTGGGCGCGGTGCCGATGAGGCGGTCGCGGCTGCCGATATGCGCGATGGCTGGGTCCATTGATATGACGGGGTAGATCAGCACGCCCGCATCGGGCTTCGCGCTGATGCTGTCAGCGGCATCAGCGAAGTCATAAACCGGTGCGTCGTAGCGGGTCAGCAGGCTGGCCGCGACATGGCCACCGGCGGAAAAACCCATCATGGCCACCCGCTCGGGGTCAAGGTTGAGCGCGGCGGCGCGGCTACGCACCACCCGTACGGCCCTTTGCGCATCGGCGAGTGGGACGTCCTTTTTATTGGGCCATTCGATCAGCAATGGTCCCCTGTTTGGGCGGCCCATCGTGTACGAATACGGCAAGCGGTAGAACAGCACAAACGCCGTTACCCCGCGCGCCGCCAGCAACCGCGCGATTTCATAGCCTTCCTTATCGATCACGCAGTAACGATACCCGCCACCGGGCGCGATGATGATCGAAGCGCCATTGGGCTTCTTTGGCAAGAATGCAGCGAGGCGGGGCCGCGTCGTGTGCATCAAAATCCGGTCGCTGCGCAAGGGGTCGTTGCTGCGATCATCGATATTTTCGGTAAGGCGTTTGACCGTTGGCTCCCCTTTAGCGTTAAAAAGATCAACGTACGGAATGGATAGAACGCCCTCCGGCCACAAATCGATTTCCATATCCGGCGCAAGGCCCGCTGGCCGTGTCCAGTTGGCGGGGTTCCATGGGTCCAATGGCGCTTCTGCGGCCGTGTTATTTGCCGCCGCGACGCCACTAAGCCCAAGCGCCGGAATCGCCGCCGCGCCCGTCAATACATCCCGCCTGTTCACTGTCATCATGCCTCACTCCACTGGATTGGGGTAGGCGATAATGATCACCAACGGCTCCGGCCCGACCTGCTTTATGCCCACGACTGCGCCGGTGTAAAGATACGCCGCCATACCTGGCTTCAGTCGCGCCGTTACGCAGTCGGACGAAACCTCACCCGTGCCGGAGAGGACGTAATAGACCTCGTCATGCTTAATTGGATGTAGTCCAATGGCAGCGCCGGGATGCAACACGCGCTTGCGGAACTCCATCGTGCGCGGGGCGGGGGCGGCGTCGCTGATGCGGTACGCGGTGCTCATGCCGATGGCTCCGTGCGGCGGCGGTTCCTCGCGCACGGTGTCGATTTCGTCAATCACGACCATCGGGGGAGCTTTGGGTTCTGGCGCAGGGGTGTTGGCGAGCAGCATCGGCGCTAGCAATAGGACAGCGACGCGCATTATTGCCCTCGCATTTGCGTGTCACGCGCCGACAAATGCTCCTGCGCACGCGGGGCGGTTTGTGCGGGGTAGAGGCCGCTCAATGGCTCCATCGTCGCCAAGTCCCACTCGCTCTCAACGAACGGTGCGCGCACCGCCTCCTTTACCGGCGGATAGGCGCTAACCTCGCTTTCATCGTCGATGATTTCCCCGCGCCCTTCGGCAACGAAGAACAGGATGCGGATTTCCTCCCCATCGCGCGCCCATGGCCGTGCGCCCGCGGTGTAAAGCACGCTGGTCTCCACATCGCGGGGGGGCAGGATGGTGTAACCGGCCAAGGGTGCCATCGGCTTCTTGGCCATGATAATCTTCGCCTGCGTCTCGCCATAGCGGCCCGTCAGCGGCAATGGCTCGCCATGGCGGTCCACGACCAAATTGTCCTTCGCATAGAATTTCACATCGCCATCGCCGCCCAACATGAAGAATGGCAACCGCTCGGCGGTATCATTGCCGCCGCGCATGACATTGCCGATGGCGGTAACTTCACCGGTGACATAAGGATGGCCGACCCACTCCAAATGCATCAAATTATAATGCACCGCACGATGGCCCGGGTTATAGATCAGGTTGTTGATCATCAACCCCTGCGCACCGCCCTTAAACAACGGGCTGCGCTCCACATTATGCGCCCAGACATTGCGATAGAACACAATGCCAGTGGCGTTGTCGTGGATGAGTGAGCCTTTGGAGTGTTCGCCCTTCGGGTGGCTCGAATCCGCCAATCCTTCGGCGGCAAGGTTATTGGAAAAGGTGATGTTGTGGCTGGTCCCCTTGCGCCATTCCTCCAATGTATCGCCAGTGAAGCGCGGGCCGGACGCGCTCATATTTTCATCAATGCCCCAGATGAAGGTGCAGTGGTCAATGATGACGTTATTGGCGGCGACGGTGGAGATGGCGTCCGCCTCCCACCCGCTACGTTTCGCCTGCCCGTCCGCGCCGGTGTAGACGCGGATATGGCGGATGACGACATCGTGCGTGCGCACATCAATGCCGGTTTTGATGAGGGTAATGCCGGGGCCGGGCGCAGTTTGGCCCGCGATGGTCACGAATGGGTTGGTGATGCTGAGCGTCGTGCGGCCCATGTCGATGACGCCGCCAACCTCGAATACGATGATGCGCGGGCCATCGGCCTGCAGCGCCTCTTTAAGCGAGCCCACACCATCGGCGGCGAGTGTGGTAACGCGGATAATGCGCCCGCCCCTGCCCCCTTGCGTAACGGCGGCGGGGCCGACTGCGCCGGGAAAGGCAGTTACGGGTGCCTCGTCGATAATCCACGCATGGCTGGGTTGAGCCGAAAATGGCATAGCAAGTATCGCTAGAACGGCCGCTGCCCGCTTCATATGTGTCAACATCGCACTCTCCTATAATCCTATTGTGGCATAGGCGCCTGGCGGGTTCAAGCGTTTATGACACCGGTTACCGAGTTTTGCGATAACGTGAAATGGCGGCGTGCGGCCTTAATAAAAATCGATGCGGATTTGGTCGTTGGGCAGATGTCGGTATAGGCGGTCGGGTGTGGGGGGCGGAGGCTGTTGACCATCACCCAATCGCTCCACCCTTGCCAATTGCCCGATCTCCTCCCCATGCAAGATGACCGCGGTTACCTCGGCGCGCGCCGACACGGCATGCGTCGGGGCGGGCGGCGGTGCGGGCGCATCATCCGCTAACGCAGGCGTGGCAAGCATGAGCACAAACAGGACAAGGCACCGTACCATGCGCAAAGAATGCGCCGCGCTCCGCCACTTACCAAGGTCAACAAAGGGTTAATGGCGCAAATGACTGCTCCATTTCGGGACCAATCTGGCCTGCCCCGCCCCGCGTATCAAAACGACACGCGAGGCAGCGCACACCTTAAAACCGTTTGCGGAAATCAATCTCAAAGAACCGTCCGACGGGATCAATATAGGCGCGTTGAAAGCCGATCGGCGTCTGCCCATTGTCATCGGTGACACGTTGATAGCTATCAAACACGTTATCTACGCCGATGGAAATGCGCGATCCTTTCAAGAAGGGCACTTTCTGCGCCAATGTTCCGCGCTGATCGAGGTTCACGAATACGCGCACATCGAACGTGGCAAGATCGCTAAACTCTAGACCCGTGCTACCCGTCAAAGGATCACCATCGACTTGGCTGCTGCCTGCATAGCGACCGGATAGACGCAGGCCCATGCCTTTATAGAACAGGCCGCTTTCCAAATTCAGCCGATGGCGCGGGGTGCCCCCCGTGCCGGTCGCATCGCCATTCAGCAGGTCGAGCGTGGGGACACCAACGCCGATGTCGATTTGGTCCTGCAATTGATATTGGTAGCCAAGCGAAACGAAATAGCGCCCTGCTTGCCCGCCACCCGGGCCGCCCATACCGCC
>JBGSSR010000013.1:0-14387 GCA_041736905.1 Sphingomonadaceae bacterium
GGATCGCTGTCCGGCTGCCGGGGCGCAGGAAGGACGCCGCCCAACCGTGCGAGGCCCGTCCATAGAGCGCTCCCCCCGTCGCCGGAAAGAGCGTCGAAAAGTCGCTCGGCGTGACCAATTGGTGCGGCAACGGATTGTCCAGTTCCAACCCGCATTGGGCCAGCCGGTTCAACATGGTCCGTGTGCATTGCTCTTTCTCCTGTGGCGAATAAATGTGGCGGTCGCCGTTGGCGGGCGCATTGACTATTATTTGGAGGCGTTCTGCGCCATCGGGTGTTTTTCCCGCGCCGCGATCCAGCGCGCAGACATAGGCGGTGGGGTCGGCGGGCGGGTGGCCGTTTTTGATGGCGGCGAACTCGGCGGCATAATCGGGCGAGAAAAAGACGTTATGGTGGTCGAGCGGGAAGCCGGTCGGCTTGGCCTTCGCCAACCAGACCAGCGCCGATAGCGAGCGCGCCTTTTCCGGCACTTTGCGCGCTGCCTTCGCCGCGCCATTGCCGAGCAGTCCATCGGCCAGCGCCGCCGGATCGCCGTTGAAAACCACATGGCTGGCGGCGATATGCTCCCCAGTCGATAGCATCACACCCGTCGCTGTGCGGCCCTTCACCGTGATATCGGAGACCGCCGCGCCATATCGGAACACCGCGCCCTTCTCCTTGGCCAGTTTTTCCAACGCAGCCGCCAGTGCGCCCATCCCACCATCAATCGCCCAGACGCCTTGCGCCTCGACATGCGCAATCAGCATCAACGTCGCGGGCGTCAGGAATGGCGATGAGCCGCAATAGGTCGTGTATCGGCCAAATAGTTGCAGCAATCGCGGGTCGTCGAAATGCTCCTTCAACACCTTCCAAAGGCTTTCATAGGGCCGAATGTCGATAAGCGCCTTCACCCGCCACAAGCCAATCCGCCACATTAGTCCGGGGGGGTAGGTTTTCGAATCGCGCAGAAACGGCTTGTCCAGAATATCGAAAATGCGTTTCGCCTCGCGCGAGAAACTCTTGAACCCCGCCGCCGCTTTTGCACCTGCAAAGTCCCCGATCGCGTCTGCGCTTTGCTTTGGGTCAGCATAGAGGTCAAGTCGCTCGTCGGAACTCCACGCATGGCGCGCCAATCGGTCGGCGCGGTGGAGAGTCAGGTAATCGGCGGCGTCCGCTCCTGCGGCGGTGAAGATGTCCTCAATCACGCCACGCATCGTAAACACGGTAGGGCCAGCGTCAATCAACGCGTCCCCAGAATCGGCGGCGACCCGAAGTTGCCGCACTTTACCGCCCGGCCCAGACTCCTTTTCAACGACGGTGACCGGAACACCGCGCGCGGCCAGCAGGACGGCGCAAACCAGCCCGCCAATTCCCGCCCCGACAATCACGGTATTCCCGCCACTCATTTGGCCTCGCCTCCGCTTTTTCAAGTTTGCGTTTGACGGGAGGGTAACAGAAGTCCAATTAAATGGATAACATTTTATGTCCAAAAATATCGACACTTTATCAATCAAGACTCGCTGGGTCATGCGCCGCAATGCAATCTTGGGGAGCGCGGCGTTCCAACGCTGGGCCTCGCGCACCCCCATTTTCCGCGGAGTCGCGCGGCGGCGGGCGGCGGCGCAGTTCGATATGCTCGCGGGCTTTGTCTATACGCAGGTGCTGCTGAGCTTCGTCGAAACTGGCCTGATTGACTATATGAACGGCCATTTGCGTAGTTTTGAGGAGGTCGCGGCGCACACCGGCCTTGGCGCGGACGCCACCGACCGATTGTTAAAAGCAGGCGCGGCCTTGCAACTTGCCGAGTCGCCGCAATCGGGGCTTTGGACCTTGGGTGAGGCCGGCGCGCCGCTTTCGGCCAATCCCGGCGCGATGGCGATGATCCGGCATCATCCTTTGCTTTACAAGGATTTGGCTGACCCGCTCGCCCTGCTCCGCGCCAATCGTGGGGAAGAAACCGCGCTCTCCGCCTATTGGACCTATGCGGCGAAGGGCGATGCCGACCCCGCCAACGCCGCGCCTTATTCCGCGCTGATGGCGGCGACACAACCTATGGTTTCGGCGCAGATTTTGGACGCATACGACTTTGCGCAACACCGCCGCATGCTCGACATTGGCGGCGGCTCCGGCGCATTTGTGCAGGCGATTAGCTCCACCACACCGTCCTTGGAATGCGGCATATTCGACCTGCCCGATGTCATATCGGTGACACAAAAACGACTCACCGACACACCCGAGTCGGACCGAGTCGCGCTGCATGGGGGCAGTTTCAAAACCGACTCCCTGCCCACTGACTATGACCTCATCACCCTTGTCCGGATTTGTCACGACCATGATGATGACGTAGTTAAAGCCTTATTAACAAACATTTACAACGCACTGCCCGCCGGAGGGCGATTGCTGATTGTCGAACCGATGGCGGACGCACCCCACGCGACTCGCATGGGTGACGCCTATTTTGGCCTCTACCTTTGGGCGATGGGTTCCGGCCGTCCGCGCCCGATGTCCGAAATATCGGACTATCTCCTAAATGCCGGTTTTTCGCGGGTAACCGCTGTCAAAACCGCGCTTCCTATCATCACCAGCGCAGTTGTCGGAATTAAATGACACTTTAATTGTCCAATTAATTTGACATTCTCTTATGTTCCGATAGTTTGACACATCGAAGAAGTCCCTCTGGACCAATTCAATCACCAAACGCCGGTTTTGCAAGGATGGGAGGAGTGTCAGATATGGAAACAACCGCCATCATCTTTGCGGCTCCGGGCCAGTTAGACCTCCGTAAAACCGCGCTGAACGCAATGCAGGATGGCGATGTTCTGGTCGAGGTCCATTATAGCGGGATTAGCACCGGCACCGAGAAGCTGCTGTGGACAGGCACTATGCCTGCCTTCCCCGGCATGGGCTATCCGCTTGTCCCCGGCTACGAGTCGGTTGGCCGCATTGTCGATGCCGCCCCCGCACATCAGGATCGTATTGGGGAGTGGGTCTTTGTCCCCGGCGCCAATTGCTACGCCGATGCGCGCGGCCTTTTCGGTGGTGCAGCGCGGCGTGTAATTATCGCATCGGCCCGCGCGATGCCGGTCGATGAGACCCTGGCTGAACAAGGCATATTATATGCGCTTGCCGCCACTGCCCTCCACGCCATTGCGCACGGCGACGCGCCAGAACTTATCGTCGGTCACGGCATATTGGGTCGTATGCTCGCCCGCCTAACCATTGCATCGGGCGCGCCCGCGCCAGTGGTGTGGGACATCAACCGCACGCGCCAAGACGGCGGCGTCGGCTATAATGTCATTCACCCCGATGACGATGAACGCCGCGATTATAAGCATATTTATGATGTCAGCGGCGATGCCTCCGCCATCAACAGCTTTATCGGTCGCATGGCCAAGGGCGGCGAATTGGTTCTGGCCGGATTTTACAGCCAACCGATCAGCTTCGCCTTCGCCCCCGCGTTCCAACGGGAAGCGCGCCTGCGCATCGCCGCCGAATGGCAGCCGGACGACTTGGCCACCATCCACGCGATGGTCCAATCGGGCAGCCTGAATTTGGACGGCCTGATTACCACCGTGGCACCCGCCACCAACGCGGCGACGGCCTATCCCGAAGCCTTTGAAAACCCCGAATGCCTGAAAATGGTGCTCGATTGGAGAGATTGCCAATGACGATGCTCGACGTAAATACCCTGCGCGATGAAGCTGCGATTGAACCCGATCCCGTGCACATGGGCGAGGTGAAGAAAGAAACGCAGATTATCGCCATTTACGGCAAGGGCGGTTCGGGCAAAAGCTTCGCGCTTTCCAACCTCAGCTATATGATGGCGCAGCAGGGCAAGCGCGTTCTGCTCATCGGTTGCGATCCGAAATCGGATACGACCAGCCTATTGTTCGGCGGAAAATCCTGCCCCACCATCATCGAAACCTCCAGCATTAAGAAACTGGCGGGTGAAGAAGTCCGTATTGAGGACGTCTGCTTTCAACGCGATGGCGTATTCGCGATGGAACTGGGCGGACCAGAGGTTGGTCGCGGTTGCGGCGGACGCGGGATTATCCACGGTTTTGAACTGCTGGAGAAACTGGGCTTCCACGATTGGGGTTTTGATTACGTCCTGCTCGATTTCTTGGGTGACGTGGTTTGTGGCGGCTTCGGCCTGCCAATTGCGCGCGATATGTGTCAGAAAGTGATTGTCGTCGGATCGAACGACCTGCAATCACTCTACGTCGCCAATAACGTTTGCAAGGCGGTCGAATATTTCCGCAAAATGGGCGGCAATGTCGGCGTTGCTGGCATGATTATCAACAAGGATGATGGCACCGGAGAGGCGCAGGCCTTTGCCGAGGCGGTGAACATCCCCGTTCTGATTTCCATCCCCGCCAATGAAGATATTCGCCGCAAGTCGGCCAATTATCAAATCATCGGCACACCGGACAGCGAATGGGGCAGCTTGTTTGCCGACCTCGCCGAAAATGTCGCCGCTGCACCGCCGCAACAGCCCAAGCCGTTGGAACAAGACGGGCTACTTGGCCTGTTCTCACCCGATGAAGTGGGTGGCGGCGTGCAGTTGGTCCCCGCAAGCCAAGCCGACATGCGCGGTGGCACCTTTGAAATCAAACCATCGCTTGAGGTGATTTATGACGAGGTTTGAACGGTGACAGAGCCAACCGCCATAACCGGAACAACGTCCGAAAGTGGGCCTGAAACTGGGCCTGACTTTGCAGGCACGGACCGCACACGCGACCGCATCGACCTGTCGAGCGCCCCTGCCCCCGAAAACACGGGCAGCGGCTGCCACGGCGGCAAAGAAACCATGCTCGCCGCCGCAAAAAAGGCGGGGAAAAGCGACATCCTTGACCAATATGCCGCCGATTATCCTGTCGGTCCGCACGACCAACCGCAATCCATGTGCCCGGCATTTGGCTCGTTGCGCGTGGGCTTGCGGATGCGCCGCACGGCCAGCATATTGTCCGGATCAGCCTGCTGCGTCTATGGCTTGACCTTCACATCCCATTTTTACGGGGCGAGGCGCAGCGTCAGTTACGTCCCGTTCAGTTCGGAAACCCTTGTCACCGGCAAATTGTTTGAGGACATTAAAGAAGCGGTCGAGCAAATGGCCGACCCCGAACTGTATGACACCATTGTCGTCACCAATTTGTGCGTCCCCACCGCCAGCGGCGTTCCGTTGCGGTTGTTGCCGGATGCCATAAATGGTGTGCGCATAGTTGGCATTGACGTGCCAGGCTTCGGCATTCCAACCCATGCCGAAGCCAAAGATGTCCTCGCCGGAGCAATGCTCAAATACGCGCGAGAAGAAGCGATGCAAGGGCCGGTGGCGACACCCGCCTCCTTGCCCGACCGGCCATCGGTGACTTTGCTGGGCGAAATGTTCCCGGCTGACCCAATGGGTATTGCCCATATGCTGGAGCCATTAGGCCTAGCCGCCGGTCCCGTCGTGCCAACGCGCGAATGGCGGGAGCTTTATGCCGCATTGGACGGCGCAGTGATTGCCGCCATCCACCCCTTCTACACCGCCAGCGTGCGGGAATTTGAGGCCGCGGGCCGCACCGTTATCGGTTCTGCTCCGGTGGGCCGCGATGGCACAGCGGCTTGGCTCAAAGCCATTGGTGAGGCGACAGGGGCCAGCGCCGACCAAATAGCCGCCGCGCAGAACGCCATATTGCCCGCTATCCACGGCGCATTGCTCGCCAAACCGATTAAGGGCCGTATCACGGTATCGGGCTATGAAGGTTCCGAACTACTCGTGGCGCGCCTGCTTATCGAAAGCGGCGCGGATGTGCCCTATGTCGGCACTGCTTGCCCGCGCACCAAATGGTCCGACCCCGACCGCGAATGGCTGGAGGCCAAGGGAGTCCGCATCCAATATCGCGCCAGTCTCGAACAGGACATTGCCGCCGTTAACGAATTCGGCCCTGACCTTGCCATCGGAACCACCCCCGTCGTGCAACATGCCAAGGCAAAAGCGATACCAGCGCTGTATTTCACCAACCTGATTTCTGCACGGCCATTAATGGGTCCGGCGGGCGCAGGCAGCCTTGCCCAAGTGGTCAATGCCGCCATCGGCAACAAGGACCGCTTCGACAAGATGCAGGCGTTCTTTGACGGCGTCGGCACCGGCTATGCCAGTGGCATTTGGGAGGACACCCCCACCGACCGCCCCAAGTTTAAGGCCAAATATGCCGCACAAAATGCGGCCAAGGCAAAGGCAGCGGAGGCGATTGGGTCATGACACTCATCATCGATCATGATCGGGCCGGCGGCTATTGGGGCGCAGTGTATGCGTTCACGGCGGTAAAGGGCTTACAAGTCATCATCGACGGACCAGTCGGTTGCGAAAACCTACCAGTCACATCAGTGTTGCATTACACCGACGGCCTGCCTCCGCATGAATTGCCGATTGTCGTCACTGGCCTTGGCGAAGAAGAACTCGGCAAAACCGGCACGGAGGCCGCGATGCGCCGTGCATGGCAATCGCTGGACCCTGATCTACCCGCCGTGGTGGTTACCGGTTCGATCAGTGAAATGATCGGCGGCGGCGTGACGCCCGAGGGCACGAACATCAAACGCTTCCTGCCCCGCACCATTGATGAGGATCAATGGCAGTCGGAGGACCGGGCATTGTCGTGGCTGTGGACCGAATTCGGGCCAAAGAAAAACCCCGGAACCAAGGCGCTGGCCGAGGGTGAAAAGCCAAAGGTCAATATTATCGGCCCATCCTATGGCGTGTTCAACATGCCATCGGACCTCGCCGAAATCCGACGCCTGATTGAGGGCATCGGGGCGGAGGTGAACCTTGTGTTCCCATTGGGCACGCATTTGGCGGATATAAGCAAACTCGCCCATGCGTCGGTCAATGTCTGCATGTACCGCGAATTTGGGCGCAATTTGTGTGAACTATTGGAACGTCCCTATATTCAGGCCCCCATTGGCCTCGATTCCACCACCAAATTCTTACGCCAATTGGGTGAGCTTACCGGCCTTGACCCGGAACCGTTTATTGAGCGAGAAAAGCATACGACCATCAAACCCCTGTGGGATTTGTGGCGTTCGGTGACGCAGGATTTCTTTGGCACGGCCAGTTTCGGCATTGTCGCCAACGACACCTATGCGCGCGGCATTCGCAAATTCCTTGAGGATGACATGGGCCTGCCGTGCAATTTCGCCTTTGGGCGGAAGGCGGGGGTGAAGCCCGACAATCAGGCGGTGCGCGAGGCGATCGCCACCAACCCGCCGCTGGTCATTTTCGGCAGCTATAATGAGCGGATGTATATGGCCGAGACCGCCGCGCGCGGGATTTATATTCCGGCGTCGTTCCCGGGTGCGGCCATCCGCCGCCATACTGGCACGCCCTTTATGGGATATTCCGGTGCGACCTATTTGGTTCAGGAAGTGTGCAATGCGCTGTTCGACGCGCTGTTCCATATCCTGCCCCTGTCCACGCAGATGGACAATGGCGTGGCAACGCCCGCGCGCCAAGCAGCACCGCTGCGTTGGGAGCAGCAGGCGCGGCAAAAATTCGACGCCATTGTCGATGCACAACCCGTGCTGGTGCGGATTTCTGCGGCAAAGAACCTACGCGATGCGGCCGAACGCGGCGCGCGCGCGGCGGGAGAAGATTACGTGTCATCCGACCGATTGGCGGCGACAATGTTACAAGGGGTAGGTGCATGACGCATTTCCCCATCAATTCATCGCGGGGGTGGACCACGATGTCACGAACCTTTGCAGCAAGGTGTGCTGCGGGGCAACAGCCCGGGGGAGCTGCTTCATGCAGATCATTTGGGTTTCAATTGGAGAAGGTAATATGAGCGATAGTAATGAGCGCTTTGGGCCCGGGGCCTATTTGACCCCGGAGGAGGCCAAAGAATTTCACAAGATGTTTGTGACCAGTTTCATCATGTTCACCATCGTGGCGATCATCGCCCACGCATTGGTGTGGTCATGGCGTTCCTGGCTGCCCAGCATCAATGGCTATGCAATGACGTCCGACGTGACGCAATTTGCAAACGCCGCTGTTTCAACATTTTTGGTATAAGGGGATATAGTCATGTGGAGACTTTGGCTCATTTTTGATCCGCGCAGGACTCTTGTTGCTTTGGCAATGTTCCTGTTCGTCTTGGCACTTTTGATTCACTTCATTCTGCTGAGCACAGACCGTTTCAATTGGATTGAGGGTCCGCCCGTCGTCGCTGCTGTTGCTGCGCCGGTGGCTGCCCCGGCCGCAGCTCCTGCCGCAGCTCCTGCTGCTGCACCTGCTCCGACCAATTAATCTGAGAACGCACCCAAGAGGTTCGTAGCGCTTGCGCGCTACGTTCCTCAAGGGTGACAATCGGTAAAATCAGGGTGTTCACCCACGAGGTGGCAGGGGAAGAGCTATGTCGCTATTAAGTTTTGAAAGAAAATACCGCGTTCGCGGAGGTACGTTGATCGGCGGAGATTTGTTCGATTTTTGGATCGGGCCATTTTATGTCGGATTTTTCGGCGTTATCTCGGCAATTTGCGCGATATTGGGCACGGCGTTGATCTTCTATGCCGCCTCATTAGGGCCGACCTGGAACCCGTGGTTGATTTCCATCAATCCACCGGATCTTAAATATGGTCTTAGCCTTGCGCCGCTGAAAGAAGGCGGTTTCTGGCAGATTATCACCATGTGCGCAACGGGTGCCTTTGTGTCCTGGGCGCTGCGTGAAGTGGAAATTTGCCGCAAACTGGGCATGGGATACCATGTACCGATTGCCTTTGGCTTTGCCATTTTGGCCTATATGACCTTGGTCATTTTCCGCCCATTCCTGATGGGTGCATGGGGCCATGGCTTCCCTTACGGGATTTTTAGCCATCTGGATTGGGTGTCCAACACCGGATACGCATACGTCAATTTCCATTATAATCCGGCGCATATGATTGCGGTGTCGTTCTTCTTTACGACCTGCTTCGCACTCGCCCTGCACGGCGCGCTGATCCTTTCGGCGGTTAATCCGGCCAAGGGTGAAGCCGTGAAAACCCCCGAATATGAAGACACGTTCTTCCGGGATTTCATCGGCTATTCAGTTGGCACCATCGGCATTCACCGTTTGGGCCTGTTCCTGGCGCTGAACGCTGGCTTCTGGAGCGCCGTTTGCATCATCATCGCAGGCCCCCTCTATGCAGGCGGCTGGCCTGAATGGTGGGAGTGGTGGCGCAACATACCAATTTGGTCCTAACGGGAGGGTAGAAAAATGGCACGATATCAAAATATATTTACGCAGGTGCAATTGTCGCACGCCCCCGAAATGGGCATGCCGCTCCCCGCCCGGGACGAACCACGCCTTGCCCTTACCGGCGCAAGCTATTGGATGGGTAAATTCGGTCAGGCCCAAATTGGCCCGATTTATCTCGGCTGGCTTGGGATATTGTCACTCTTGTTCGGTTTTCTCGCGATTGAGATCATCGGGCTGAACATGGCGGCCTCGGTCAATTGGGATCCGGTTGAATTTGTCCGTCAGTTCTTCTGGCTCACATTAAACCCTCCGGGACCAGAGCATGGCTTTTCGCCCTTCGTCCCGCTTAAGGAGGGTGGCTGGTGGATTATGGCCGGCGCTTTCCTAACGGCATCCATCCTCTTGTGGTGGGCACGTGGATACCGCCGGGCCAAAGCATTGGGTATGGGCACGCATGTGTCCTGGGCCTTTGCCGCCGCCATCTGGCTCTATCTGGTGCTTGGTTTCATCCGCCCGTTTTTCATGGGCGATTGGTCGCAAGCGGTGCCATTCGGCATCTTCTCGCACCTTGAGTGGACCAACAACTTTTCGCTGGCATACGGCAATTTGTTTTATAACCCATTCCACGCTCTATCGATTGTGTTCCTTTATGGCTCGGCCCTGCTGTTCGCCATGCACGGGGCCACTATCCTTGCCGTGGGCCGTTATGGCGGCGAGCGGGAGTTGGAGCAAATCACCGACCGCGGCACCGCATCCGAACGCGCCGCCTTGTTCTGGAGATGGACCATGGGCTTTAACGCTACGATGGAATCCATTCACCGTTGGGCCTGGTGGTTCGCTGTCCTTTGCCCATTGACGGGCGGCATCGGCATCCTGTTGACCGGCACCGTGGTGGACAATTGGTTCCTTTGGGCCATCGAACACCATTACGCCGCCGAATATTAAGCGGCGGCAAATACCGACGAAAAAAGAACCCGGCGTGTGATGCACCGGGTTTTTTATTGCCTATCGTTCGCGCGAAGCGTTTATATGTCCCGCGGCCCAATCATCCGTCGGCGATAGAGATCATAAAGGTGAATAGGAAACGCTGCGGCCAAGGGCAGGGAAATAAACGGCCACGCCAAACCCGTCAGCGCAGCCCTTAGGCCGATCATCATCAGGACGGCGGGCATCAACGCGGGCCATATATCGGCCCATACGCTCCCCTTCACCCGCAACCAAATCGCCTCCACCAGCAGCACCAAGAGGACAACGTCCACCGCATGACCGCTGTCGAAGAAATCCTGCATCAGCCAAAGGGGCCGTTTAGTTGCACGACTTCATAGTTCAGCGCACCGGCAATGGTCACCCAAATCAAATAGGGGACAAGCAGCCCCGACGAAATCTTCGAAAACCGGCCGCAAAGAAGTATCAGGGCAAGGGCCGACAACCACAGTGCGATCAGCTCATAAAAGGCCAAGTCTGGCCGCTGCATCCGGAAGAACAGGAAGCTCCACCCAAGGTTCAAAAACCCGTTGAGCGCGAATAGGCCAAGGGTAATTTCAACATCACGCCGCGTCTTGGCCCGTTCCCATGCGAACACACCGGCAACGGCAATCATAGCGAAAATCACGGTCCATATGACGCCAAACATATAACCAGGCGGCGCCCAATCGGGTTGCCGCAACGAATAATACCATTCGTCCAGAACCGTAATCGTGCCACCAACTAGCGCCGTAATGAGTGCCAATGAGCCCGCAATGACCATTGGGAAAATCGCGGTTCGCTTCATTGGGCGGCTATCCTCTAACAGTTTTCAACCCAAACAAGTGGCCAAGGTCTTTAAAGAAGATCCTCACATGGGCCAATGGGTCACGCTTTACCAACCTTTTGTTCATATAGGCTTCCCAAGTCAAGCGTTGCACATCGGGGTCATCGCACATCTTGACGAAGCGTTCGCGGCGTTTGTCGCTGCTGTACCAAAAATATTGCATGATACCGAGGATCCAGAACACGCGGCCATGCGCCTTCATGAACGATTTGCGCGCACCGGCGAGTGCGCGGGCATCATTGGTGTCGAGGAACTTCGCCACCGCCTGCCCGCTCATCCGGCCGGCGGACATGGCGTAGTAAATCCCTTCGCCCGAGGATGGGGCCACCACGCCGGCGGCATCACCGGACAGCACAACATTACGGCCATTATCCCATTTTTTTAAGGGCTTGAGCGGTATAGGCGCGCCTTCTTTCCGGATCGTTTTCCAATCCGAAAAGCCCGTTTGTTCGCGCATCAATCGCGTCGTCTCGCGCAGCGGAAACCCCTTATCCGCGCTGCCCAAACCGATGCTGGCAGTTTTGCCATGCGGGAAAACCCAAGCGTAGAAATCGGGCGACAAATGCCCCTGATAATAGACGTCACATTGGATAGCGTTGTAATCGGCGACGTAATCCTCCGGCACCTCAACGATTTCGTGATAAGCAAAAACGCACGGCACACGGTCCGCGTTCTTGATACATTGCTTACCTACGCCGCTGCGCGCGCCATCCGCACCGATGACGGCGCGGGTGGTGACGGACTGCAATTCGGCATTGCGGTCGGCGCGATAAGAAAGCGTCACAATGTCCGCGCGATCGTCCACTATCTCGCACTTGCCCGTGACGCGGTGCGCCCCGGCCTCCGCCGCACGGTTACGAAGCCATTCGTCGAATTCGTCGCGGTCAACCATGCCGACATAGCCCTCCCCCACCGGCATCACTACGGTGCGGTTGGATGGGGCAATCATGCGCGCGGATTTCACCCGCGCCACCATCAGCGATTCCGGAATGTCGAATTCGCGCAGCAATTGCGGCGGGACCGCGCCGCCGCACGGCTTTATCCGCCCGGCCTTATCAAGCAGCATGACCTTATATCCAGCCACCGCCAAATCATGCGCCGCAGTTGCACCGCAAGGGCCGCCGCCAACGACGACGACATCGAATTCTGCTTGACCGCTCATGTTGCTATCACCTTTCCGGTTGGCGCAATCCGCGCCATGCTTGTGCCAGTGGCGACCACAGCAGCGACCACGAACAGGCCCGCCTCAATCGCAAAAACAATTTCAAACGCGCTGCCGTCTGTTGCCATGCGCGCACGCAAATAATCGACAATGACTGCGCCGAGCAGGCCGCCAAGGCCGAAGGCAATCGCCTGCGCCGCGCCCCAAACGCCCATGCGCGCGCCCTCACCCGATGTTTTGCCATCGCTTGCTAGGCCAAGCATTGCACCCACGGCGGCCACGGCGAATATTCCATTGGCAAGGCCGAGGCCGAACACATTGGCCTTAATCGGCCAGCTCATCCCCGCCGTCGCGCCGATCGCGAGGCCGATCAGCATCAAAGCCGAGGCCATGCAACCAATCATAATCCATAATTTCACATTGGGGCCATAGCGCCGCGCCAACAGGCTGCCGCCTGCGCCGGAGACCAACATGCCGACCAATATGCCGCTATGTTGCAGGCCCGAAAGCTTGGTGGATTCGCCCGGCGTCATTTGGAAAATGAACCCGGCGAACGGCTCCAGAATCAAATCCTGCATGCTGTAGGCCAGCATCGACAGGAACACGAAATAGGTGAAACGGCGCGCCTGATTATCCGCCCAAATCTCGCCCAGGACTTCCGCAAAGCTGGCCTCCGCCGCGCCTGATTTCGGTTGTGCCACCGACGGCGTTTTGCGTTCCAACCCCCAAAGCGCCAGCATGGCAAAGCTGAATGCGGCAAGCACCACCATGCTGGTTACAATCGCCAACCGCGCCTCGCTGAACGGGTCCAGCCATCCCCCCGACACGCCCGCCGCAATGACGATGCCCGCGACCATCATGGTCCAGCTAATCGCGGCGGCGGCGGGTTTGCGCTCCACCGCCACACGCGATGCTAATAGAGCGAGTAATGCCGTACCGGACATACCGACGCCGACTCCAATCATTGTGAATCCGCCGATTGCGAGCACCACGCCCATGACGCTCGACTCCGCCATCATAATTGCGGCATTGACGGACAATACAGCGCCCAGCGCCAATATGCCCATGCCGCCGACAATCCACGGACTGCGCTGGCTCGATTGGTCGGAGCGATGGCCCCACAAAGGCCGGCTCAACTGCACCGCATCATGCCATGCCACCAATGCGGCGTGGACAGCGGCTGCGAGCGCGAATTCGACCACCATCACGCGGTTGAGCAAGGATGTGACAATCATCACCATCGCGCCAATGCCCGCCTGCACCGTGCCAAGGCGGAGGATACCGAGCCAACCAAGGCCTGCCGTTTTCGCCGATTGAGCCATCAAATATATCCTCCAAGACCAAGCGCAGCGGCCAACATGCCAAACACATAGAGCGATACCCCGGTCGCATTATACCAAGGGGCCAGCTTCGCCGGATTGCCCACCAATCGCGCCATCAGCGCGACTTGAATAAGGGTGAATAGGCCGACGACGCCCGCCGAAATCATGTGATTGCGCCAGATGAGCAGGCCGACGACGCCAACCTGCGCCATCGCCATCACGCCGCACGCGACCAACGCCGCACCGCGCACGCCCATGGTGACGGGAAGCGAGCGCAGGCCCATGGCGCGGTCGCCCTCAACCGCCTTAAAATCGTTCAAGGTCATGATGCCATGCGCACCGAGGCTATAGAGTAGGATGACAAGCAGTAATGTGGTGGATGGCAGGCCGCCGAGCATCACGCTGGCCCCCGTAAACCATGACAGGCCCTCATAACTCAGCGCGCAAACCAACGGGCCGACAATGCCGCTGCGTTTGAAACGGAATGGCGGCGAGCTATAGGCCCAGCCGAAGAATAGTGCGACGCACGTCGCCCAAAACACCCAAAAACCAAGAGCAGCACCCAATGCCAAGGAAATTGCAGCCCCTGCAACGGCAATTCCAACGGGCCAAAGCCCCGGCACACGGCCCGATGGAATGGGGCGGTCAGGTTCATTAATGGCATCGACATGCCGGTCGCAATAATCGTTGATGACTTGGCTGGTCCCGCACACCACGGGTCCAGTGAGCGCAATGCCAGCGACCAGAAACAGCCAGTTGTCAGCGATCGAAGCGCCCGATGAAACGACCCCGCACATAAAGGCCCACATCGGTGGGAACCATGTCACTGGCTTCGTCAACGCCACCACATCGCGGATCGCCGGACGCCTAACTGCATTGGGCGGGAAAGCGGGCGATGCG
>JBGSSR010000034.1:0-11715 GCA_041736905.1 Sphingomonadaceae bacterium
GCGGCGCATGGCCGATGACGACATACAACTCCGCGCCCGTGCCGGTGTCGGGGGACAGGTTGCGCCCCACGCCGACCATCCCGTAGCAGTGGACGGGCCAAGCCTTATTTGGGTCAAATACGTCACTATGCGCAGCTACAATCGGCTCACCATAGTCTTGGTCGAGGCCGAGCGGCATTCCGCCATAAAACGAATTCCACCAACTATAGCTATCAATGAACATGGAAGGAATTTTCGGCCAGTCTTCCTGATTTGTATCAAGGGTCTCGCTATCGAAAGGAATGGGCTGCCTGTCAAATAGACCCCAGACGAATGGAATATGCGTTTTGTTGACGGTAGTGACATACTCCGCTTCCCCCACGCTCACCAACCCCTCAGGCATAGCCTTCGCCTTCGCCGCATCCTCGCCATTCGCATCGCCCCATTGCACGACATAATTGTCCTGCACACGGTTCACGCTCACCCCGTCATACCAGCGCGCGCCGACCAAAGTGCGGATGTTGCCCACCCACCCTTGCGAAAACGGTGCGGGCATCAATTGGATAACCACCCGCCGCTCCCGCCCTTTAGAATCTGGCGCAAGCTGCATCACCACAAGGTCCGACGGCGCAATGGTCACCCATTCGGACGCAGGCGCCTCCGCCACAATTTGCGTTGGCGTCAGCGGATATTGCGGCGCGGGACTCTCCGCCCCAACCATCGCGGCGGGCGAAAGGAGGGCGATGGCGGCGCACGACAAAGCGGCGGACCGGATAAAGGACAATTTGCTCATAACCGAAAGCTGCCACAGGCCGCGCGCTTCGCCAAGCCCTATAAGCCCGCCCGCCGCCAACTTTCCCGCGTCATCCCCGCATTCCCCCTTGCACATCGGACAGGAAAGCGTTACCCGCGCCCATCCAGGCCTTTGATGGCATGAGTGCGGACACGTGGCCGAGTGGTCGAAGGCGCACGCCTGGAAAGTGTGTATAGGGGAGACTCTATCGTGGGTTCGAATCCCACCGTGTCCGCCATTTCCACATAAACTTAACATAGATTTTGCTCCTAAAAGCCGCGCAATTCCGCGCTTTTTGAGAAAATCTTGTCGGGCGTCGTCGTCGGACAATGACCCAAAATTAGGGGGTTAAAGCTCCCAATTAGGGGTTAGAACTTGCAAAATTAGGGGGTTGGGATTAAAAGGGGACACCTCCTCGCAAACCGATTTGCGGGGCTTGGAGGTGACAAAATGACCAAACCCGCGATGCCCAAAATTGTAAACGACCTGTGGCTCAAGAATGTTTCCGTGCCTGTGGGATATGATGGCTCGTTGCCGCTCGTCTATTCCATCGGCGACGGTCTGCGCTTCGTCGTGCAAGCATCAGGCCGCAAATCTTGGTCCTATCGACTCATGGTTGACGGCAGGAACCACGAGCGCGGATTGGGAACATACCCACAGGTCAGCTTGAAAGAGGCCCGCATTAAGGCCGGGGAACTGGCCGACCAAATGCGCGGGGGCAACCTTGCTGTGGGTAAGCGAAAGGGCAAACCGAAAACCGTCAGCAGCGCTCCGACCTTTCGAGAATTGGGCGAGGAGTATCGCCTGCTCCACGAACCAAGCTGGAAGCATCAGGCGCACAAAGACCAATGGCGGCAGACGCTTCAAGATTACGCCTACCCCGTGCTTGGCGATATGGCGGTCGATTCCATCACTCGCGCCGACGTGAAGCGCGCCATTGAACCTATCTGGATCACGAAGCACGAGACCGCGAGCAATACGCTGAACTCCCCGATTGACGAAGGACATCCACGGTTCGCTGCGTCAATTGCCGATGAATGTCCGCCGCGCCCGCCGCGCCCACCGCCGGGATAAGGCGGGTTTTGCACTCCCCCGCGACGGGGAACCGCGCAAATAGGACAAGGCGCGTAATGTCAGTCGTCACCCGTGCATCCCTTATCGCCGTATCCTCAAAATTGGCAGGCCTGCCCCGCGCCAACCATATGAATGTTGGCGAACCAGGCCGTAACCGTCTCCCCCGTATTGTCGGTATCGGCCGAAATTGCAATGAAGGTCACTTTGCCTTTTTTGGTTTTGAACTGTTTTTCAATGTCGGCGGCAACATCGCGCCGTTCGGACACCCATTGCCCCGCCTGCGCGTTGCCCGATTGCATGACAATAATGCGTGCCCGGTCGGTATAGACATTGGCCCGTGCGGTGCCGACCGCCAATTTATTGTCCCAGACATAATTCAACGCGCCATCGGGGATAGACGAACCGCCCTGCGCCCGCGCTGTGGCCAGCTTTGCCTTTGTCCCCAATGACATGCTGCCCGCCGGAAGTTTCAGCCCAACATACACCCGCGCCGCTTGATCATCGCCGGATTTTTTCGTGATGTCGGCGCTCTTCAACGCGCCGGACACCCGCCATTGCCAGCATAATACCGGCGTTTGGGACAAATCCACCGTCACCTTTCGCGTGAGCAACGCCATGCTTTTGACCGCCTTTGCCTCCACCGCATTTTTGCCGCCGATAGTGGTCGCGGTGAAACGGGTGGCGGGGACTTTCTTATTCAGGCGCTGCACCGTCCAGCCGGTCAGGCCGTTTTTGAAATCGCCAATCCATACCGTGCCAGCATTGGCCAATGCGACCCCTGCCAAGGATGTGAAGACGGCGGCGCATAATAGGTTGCGTGGTGTCATCGTGTGCCCTTCTGTAAATTTGTTTTTCCGCCGAAATCGCCAAAAGCCTCGCGTCCGATAACGTAAAGGATTTTGACACCCGCCTTTATCACGCCGTCAATCGTGCCGGATATTTTGGATACACCAATGCGGCGGCGATAGCCCGTGGGTATTTCCAAAATGGGCATCCCCAATTTCGCGGCGCGCACCTGCATTTCAACCGTCCAGCCGAAATCCCGATCGCGCATGTTTAGTGCCGACAGGCTGCTCCGCCGGATAGCGCGGAACGGACCCAAATCGGTGTAGCGCACGCCCCATATCAACCGGATCAGCGCCGGGGCCAGCCAATTGCCAAAGCGTTGCGGCGCGGTCATCGCGCCCGCCTCTTGCACACCCATGGACCGCGAACCAATCACCATATCCGCCCTCCCATCGATGATTGGGGCCACGATAAAAGGCGCATCGGTCAGGACATCCGACCCATCGCTATCGATAAACAGCACTATGTCTATATCATCGCGCAGGGCGGCAATCCCCGCCAAACACGCGGCACCATAGCCGCGTTCCTGTTCTAATACCACCAATGCGCCCGCCGACCTAGCAATCGCAGCGGTGTTGTCGGTGCACCCATTATCGACGACGATAATTTGCGTAACATGGGGCAGTGCAGCCCCTATTCCGGCAACCACGCCGCCGATGGACGCCTCTTCGTTCAAAGCGGGCATGATGACGGCGATTTTGGCTTGTGTCAGTATCGCCCCGCTGCGTTCGGACCCATGGTTCCGCGCCGCCGCCCTCCGATACCCGCGCCAGTCATAGCCGGTGGCCACCGCCAAAATCGCCCATTGGCTCATCCGCGCCATCGGATGAACGGCAAACGCCTCCATCCCCGGATCGCCCAAATTCAGGCCGGTGATGTAGGATAAGGGCAAAGCCGCCGTCGCCACGAACGGCCAAATATATCCCCGCTCAACCGCGAACGGCAGCAGCCATAGCAAATACCAACTGTTCACGGCGGGCGCGAAAAGCAGTATCACGCCGAAAATGGCGGATAAAGGCACATCCTCAATAGACCGCCCGCGCGCATGCATCCAAACGACCAAGGCACCGGCCATCACCAACGCCGCCAACCGCGCCCAATCCCACCTGAGTGCCTGAAACAAGGCTTCATACAGCATGGGATTGAAATGCCACTGCGTTGCGAATGTGGCGGTGGAATCAAACCCTACGCCCTGCCCTTGAACCCAAAATACGGCATAGGCGGCACCCAAGGTGGCAATGGCTGTGATAAGTCCGCTTGGCCGTATTCGGATCAGCAACGGCCACGCCGCCAATGCCACCAACTTTACCCCCGCCGCCATGCCGAAAAGTGCGCCCGCCAATATGGGTCGCCGATGCCCAACCATCACCGCCGCCGCGATCGCCAATGCCATCAGGCCATCGGGGTGCAAATGCAGGCTAGTTTCCGCGATGACTAGCGGATTCCACGCATAAAACGCGACGTGTCCCGGCGCATGACGCCGCAATAACAGCACGATCATGGCAAGATTAGCTATCGTGAAAAGCAATCGCAAACCCATCGGGTCCGCCCCAAACAGGGCATAGGTGGCGGCAAAGGCAAATTGCAACACGGGGCCATAAATCGTGGGATATTCGGGGTAATTCACCCCATCCAAAACTGGCCCCAATGCGGGCTGCACGGCGGGGTTGGCAAAGAAGCTTTCCGGCGTCACGCCGTAGGGCGTGCCCACCGTAATCGTGCGCCACCCGTCGAAGATGAAGCGGAAATAATCATCCTCGAACGCGGGCGTGCCCAGCAAGGCTATGGCATGTGCCATCACTGCGCCGGCAAATACTAGCCTTGCATTGGCGATCGGCCAACGCCAGAGCATCGCCATCATCATCCCCGAAAAACCCGCCAATGTTAAGGCATATGCCAAAACATTGGGCGCAGATATCCGCGATAGCAATGCCAGCAAACCGATGGCGACGATCAAAGTGACCAATTGGCCAGAGGAAACACAATAGTCTTTTCCTGAGGCAAACATCCTTCTTAAGGTCGTTGAGTCCATTTTTACGGAAAGTGAATTGTGGCCGTTATTTATCCCCAACGTCATCGTCCCTTGCGCATAGCTTGTGCGGGGGTTTCGCCGGACTGCGCGTAAAGGTTACACCATGCGCTCAAATATTAAGGGCTTTGATGGATTAAGCTGAACCGCGCCGGGATTGCCAGAGGTATTTCGATTTTGGTCAAAGGCGCGAAACCTTGACAAGTCCCAACTGATCGACGGCGGTAGCTCATGCGAAAAGGACATTAAGGGCGCTTATCGTAAACGCGGTCTTTGTGCAAAACCACAATACACAGGAGCAATTATAGAAATCTGAGTTTTACTCTGAAAGCAACGGCCGCTAAGCGCGACATGAAGCCGAAACCGGACTGTCCGGAATTTCCTTAGTAGCGGCCATTTAGGTAGTACCTGATAACCTGTGTCCATTCGCTACAGGACTGTGTGCTGCGCAACGGGAGTCCACCTCACCTCTTGAAACAATGTTCTCGATGCCATCCTAAGAACGCGGGGTGCGGGCGGTCATGCTCCCGCACCGGCAGAAGGGCAAAGCCATCGCGGTTAATCATAGCGCGAATGCTGTCGGCATCATTAGCTTGCCGACTGATCAGGATTTCAAGCTCATTGGACAGGCTGATGAGTCCTCGATCGAACATCCAATGCACGGTACCCGATAGCGCCAGGCCGTTGTTTACGTTGTCCGGTCCGCCGTGTTCGACCGGTTTAATATGTGCCGCCTCAACCTCGGCGCGACCACCGCCATTGATGAGCTTAAGCCCCGTGATGGCGCAGCGGGCGTCGTAGGCATCGACAATCTTACGCCGGAACAAGCGGTTCCGAACCAGCCGCGATCCCAAATTGGCCACACGCTCCCGGGCCAAGTCAAAAACGAACGGCGTTCGGTCTTCGGTGACGAGGGGCGGCGCCACCAAATCTTCGTCGATACGCGGAAGGAAGGCGTTATCCTCGGCCAGACCTAGATCCAAAATCCGATTGAAATCCTCCGCCGACAAAGGCCTGACCGCAGACTGTGCTCGGCCGGAATTCTTGCCGTTGGCATTCAACACGCCGCGCTCAACCACGCCCATGGGGCCGTTGAATGGCACTGGCTGCACGAAATCGAGGTATGTGCCGGGCTCAATTAGCGCCAGAAACATATCGCTTGCCGTCGGGTCGGGGATCACTCGGTCCACTTTGGCAACCGCAAAATAGCCCCGCGTGTTCGGCACTTTGCGCGGTTCATAATAGACGATCCAGTCGCCCACCGCCTGCTGCACCCGCCCCAAATATTGTTTTGGAAACTGATAGCGTTCGGCTGGACTGTCATCATAGATGCTGTCCGAGCGATGGATGAAAACGGCGAAGGTCATGCGGGAGACATAGATTAAGATGGAGAGCTCACCAAAGTTTTTCTCAGAAATGACTAAATGATCTTGCACAGCAGATGGGAGCTACATAGCGATTCCAGGTTCGGCGACATGCCGTTTTCAATGTAAATCCTATTATGCGGTTTGCACCATAACAAACGGAATAAACAGCTAACATTGCATTGGAAATTGGTCTTTTCTGTGCGAGGACATTGCAAGAAATGATACGCCGTCTAAAATAATTTTATGGGCGTCAGAACCGATGGGGATTTTGCACGATGAGTGAGGCGTTCTTCCATTCTCCGATATTGAACAGCCCCTACGCTGAACCTGAACGCCATTGGGAGTTGGATGAAAATGGCCAGCCGACGAGCATGGTGGTGGCGCGACGCCGACAGAGTTCGCTTGTGTCACCCATCCCCAAGGCAAGAAAAATTAAGGGTAAGGCTGTTCAGACGGACATGCTGGCTGACTTCGACGGGCAAGAATATAATCCGACAGAAGTTATAAATGGCATCCGTTCCGCAGTCGAAAGCTGGCGACGTTTGCCAGAAAGTCAGTGGCAGGTAACGCCCACCACTGCACGGTTGCTCCGCCATTGGCGAACACATAATTTTGCAAACCAAAAGCCATTCTTTTGTCAGGTCGAAGCCGTTGAAACGGTGATCTGGCTCACGGAGGTCGCTCCCCGGTCGTCGTCGCAAGGGCGACGGTTTTGGACGCATTTGGAGGCTGCTAATGCCGCCTCAAACCCCGAACTGCTCCGTATGGCCTTAAAGCTTGCAACAGGCGCAGGTAAAACAACGGTCATGGCTATGATGATCGCATGGCAGACATTGAACGCTGTTCGTCATCCCAATGCCAAGCGGTTTTCAAAGGGCTTTCTGGTTATTGCGCCGGGGATAACGATCAAGGATCGGTTACAACTGCTGCAACCCAATCATCCGGAAAGTTACTATAAGGGGCGGGAAATCGTGCCCGAGGATATGTTGATCGACCTTGGCAAGGCTAAGATTGTCATCACCAACTACCACGCTTTCAAGAAAAAGGACGAAATGTCCTTGAACAAGGTGCAAAAGGCCGCGCTTCGCACCACCTCCAAACCCGAAAGTGATGGCGCGATGATCCGCCGCGTCGCGGGTGAATTGATGGGTCTCAAGAATATCGTCGTTATCAACGACGAAGCGCACCACTGTTACCGCGAACGTCCCCTGACCGAAGAAGAGCAAAAATCGCTTAAGGGTGACGAGCTCGCCGAAGCCAAGGAGGCGAATGAAGCGGCGCGGCTTTGGATTTCGGGCATCGAAGCGGTCAAGCGAGAGCTTGGCGTGGCGATGGTCTATGATTTGTCCGCAACGCCCTTCTTCCTCCGCGGTTCTGGGTACCGTGAGGGATCGCTGTTCGGTTGGGTGATGAGCGATTTTAGCCTGATGGACGCGATTGAATGCGGCATCGTCAAACTCCCCCGCGTGCCAGTGATGGACAATGTGCCGGGCGGTGACACGCCCATGTTCCGCAACCTTTGGGAAGAATTGCAAAAGGATCCTATCAAGCTGCCCAAAAAAGGGCGTGGTTCTGGCCAAAAGCTCGACCCTAAAAAACTCCCCAGCGCGCTGCTTACGGCAATTGACGCTTTATACGGTCATTATGAAAAGACCCATGCCTTATGGAAAGACGAGGGGATCGGGGTTGATCCCGTGTTCATCGTCGTTTGCAACAATACCGCAACCTCAAAACTGGTCCACGACTACATCTCTGGCTATGAGATTGAGGACGACAACGGCAACGTCACGCAGATTACCGGGAAATGCCGCCTGTTCCGCAACTTTGACCCTGATGGCACTGCGCTGCCAAAAATGCGGACACTGCTTATTGACAGCCAGCAATTGGAAAGCGGCGACGCCATCAGCAACGAGTTTCGTGAAGCGGCCGCGCCGGAAATCGCGCGATTTAAGGATGAATTGATCCAACGCACAGGTGACCGGGCCGCCGCCGATAAAATCGATGACGCCACAATCCTGCGCGAAGTCATGAACACCGTGGGTCGTAAGGGGCAATTGGGTGAAGGCATTCGCTGCGTGGTGTCCGTGTCCATGCTGACCGAGGGGTGGGATGCCAACACCGTTACCCATGTGCTTGGCGTTCGCGCCTTTGGGACACAATTACTGTGTGAGCAAGTCATTGGCCGCGCTCTGCGGCGGCAATCTTATCAGTTACAGGACAACGGCCATTTTGCCGTTGAATATGCCGATGTGCTCGGCATCCCATTCGATTTTACGGCGCAACCCGTCATTGCCAAACCATCGCCTCCTGAAAATCTGGAACGTGTCCACGCGATTAGTCCGGAACGCGACACATCCGAAATCCGGTTTCCGCGGGTGGAGGGCTATCGCACCGAATTGCCGCAGGAGAAGCTTTCCGCAGCATTCACCGCCGATTCAACCCTGGAACTAACGCCGGAGTTGGTTGGCGCGACAGAGACGGTCAATTCCGGAATTATTGGCGAAACCGCCGACCTTACCATTGACCATCTGGCCGATGAGCGGGCGGCTACCATCCACTTGAAACTGGCCGAATGGATCGTGAAGCGCCGGATGACCAACGCGGGGGATCGCCCCAATATCGGCCTTATCATTCAGATGAAGTCGATTGTCCGGCAATGGATAGGCAGCCATGTGAGTCTATCCGGTGGGACGCAGCCGGCGCAGTTGCTCTATTACAATATCGCCGACCGCGTGGCCGATCGCATTATGGCGGCTGTGACGCGGGGGCAGGAAGGGGGCGGCCGCGTGCTGGCCATGCTTGACCCTTACAACCGGGAGGGCAGCACCCGCCATGTCAGCTTCATGACCAGCATGAACCGATATGAAACCGGCCCACGATGCCACATCAATTTCGCCGTCATCGACAGCGATTGGGAGGCGGAATTCTGCCGCGTGGCCGACCGCCATCCGCGCGTGTTGGCATGGGTGAAGAACCATAATCTCGGCTTTGAAGTGCCCTATAGCGCCGGGGGGGCAGGCGCGGCGATACCGCCCGGACTTCATCCTGCGCATTGATGACGGCCGCGGGGCCGACGACCCACTTAACGTCGTCGTCGAAATCAAAGGCAACCGCGACGAGGATGACAAGGATAAGGCGGAAACCATGCGCACCTTATGGGTGCCGGGCGTCAACGCGCTGGGCGATTATGGGCGCTGGGCCTTTGCCGAGTTCACCGATGTGTGGACCATATCCAGCGAGTTTGCGGCGTTGGTGGATGCTTGGCTTCACCGCACAGCCGATGCGCACAATGATTTACCAAAGGAGCCCCAATAATGGCCAAAAAACCCATCACCGTTGACACCATCACCCATGATGAGGACACGCGCCGCAATGCGCCTACTGCGGAATTGGAGGCTTTTGTGCCGCCGGAGGTGAAGGCGCCCATTCGCGCGGCGTATGAGCGGCGCAATCCTGACCTTGACCCGCAACTCGTTTGGCGGGGGAAGGATATGGCGGATTGGTCGGACCTGATCGTTGAGGCGCCGCCGCTGTATATACAGGAAAAAATTCATGCCAAGGCGATTATTGAGGACCTGAAACGCGCCAGCCAACGCCGGCGGGAGCCGGAGGATGCGCCCGATTTGTTTGCCGATTTCAACGGCATCACGCCGGAACAACGGACAGAGTTTTACGCCCACGACCAACATTGGTCGAACCGCATGATATTGGGCGATGGGTTGAAAGTCATGGCGTCCCTTGCCGAGCGGGAAGGGTTGAAGGGGCAAGTGCAATGCATTTACATCGACCCGCCCTATGGCATTAAGTTCAACAGCAATTTTCAATGGTCCACGACCAGCCGCGATGTGAAGGATGGCAAGGCGGATCATTTCAGCCGGGAGCCGGAACAGGTCAAGGCGTTCCGCGACACATGGGCCGATGGCATCCACAGCTACCTCACCTACCTACGCGACCGATTAACCGTGGCGCGCGATTTGCTAACGCCCAGCGAATCGGTGTTTGTGCAGATCGGCGATGAGAATGTGCACCGCGTGCGGGCGTTGATGGATGAGGTGTTTGGGGAGGAGAATTTTGTTAGTCAAATTACTGTCCAGACTAGGACAGGTTTTGACGCAAAATTCTTGGGTAACATGTCAGACTTTGTTCTTTGGTTTGCGAAGTCGAAAGACTCAGCGAAATCTCGAACCCCGTTCACTCAAAAAAATTTCGAATTAGGCGAGGGCAACGCACGCTGGTTGATGATGCCTGATTTCACGTATCGGGGCGTGAGCGTATCCGAAAAATCCGGAGATGTGCCAATTCCCGAAGGCGCGAGGCCCTATATGCCTGGAGATATGACTTCGCAGGGGCGAGCGCGCGAGAGGCAGCCTTTAGATTACCAAGGAAAGACATACGATTGCTGGCAAAAGAACGCTCATTGGAAGCCTTCCCACCCCGTTGGTACTTCCCGTTTGGCTAAAGCAGGTAGGTTGCATGTTGCAAAGGAATCCCTTCGTTACGTCAGATATCATACCGACTTCGCAATCAGCACTATAGGAAACATGTGGACTGACACGGGAACCGGCAACTTTACCGATGACAAAGTTTATATCGTTCAATCGAACACAAAAGTCATCGAACGCTGCATCCTCATGACCACCGACCCCGGCGACCTTGTGTTGGACCCGACCTGCGGCTCCGGCACCACGGCCTATGTCGCCGAACAATGGGGCCGCCGGTGGATTACGATTGATACCAGCCGCGTGGCGCTGGCGCTGGCCCGGTCGCGGATTATGGGCGCGCGCTATCCATGGTATCTGCTCGCCGACAGCCGCGAAGGGCAGATGAAGGAGGCGGAGGTAACCCGCTCCCTGCCCGCCGACACGCCCACTTATGGCCGCATCCGCCAAGGCTTCGTCTATAAACGTGTGCCGCACATCACGCTGAAGAGCATTGCCAACAATGCCGAAATAGACACGATTTGGACGGGGTATCAGGAAACACTGGAACCCCTACGCACCGCCATCAACGCGGCATTGGGCACGGATTGGCAGGAATGGGAAATCCCCCGCGAATTGACCGATGCGCAATCTGCAACGCCTTATCACCCCTCCCCTTCAGGGGAGGGGACGGGGGTGGGGGCCGTCGGCACAGATAACCCCCACCCCAACCCCTCCCCTAAAAGGGAGGGGCTAAAGGTCGGCGACCTTCATGCCGCATGGTGGGACGCCCGCATTGCGCGCCAACGCGAAATCGACGCCTCCATCGCGGCCAAGGCGGACACCGAATATCTCTATGACCAACCCTATGAGGATAAATCCCGCGTCCGCGTCGCGGGGCCGTTCACGGTGGAGAGCCTTTCCCCGCACCGCGTCCCCGCGATGGATGTGGACGACAGCCTGTTCGACGAACTGGAGGCCGCGGAGGGCCGCCACCAAACCGGCGTCGTGGCGGAGGCGGCGGACTTTGCCGAAATGGTGCTAAACAACCTAAAACGCTCCGGCGTGCAGCAGGCGCATAAGGCCGACCGGTTGGTGTTTGCCTCCATCAAACCATGGCCCGGCCGCTTCATCTGTGCCGAGGGGGCGGTGCGGCAGGCTTCGGAAGGGGAGAGCGATAGGCTGTCCGACAGCCCGACGCGCCGCGCC
>JBGSSR010000051.1:0-2074 GCA_041736905.1 Sphingomonadaceae bacterium
CATTGTGCGCGGGCGGACATGCGCCAAAGCAGCCTCCGCATCGGGCATATGGCGGCGCAGGCGGATGATATGGCCCTCCGCCACGCTGGCCACATCAATGTGCACCACCTCCGCCGCCGAACCAATCGCGCGGTCGGATAGGCAATAACCTATCCCGAAATCCTCCAGATCATGCGGGCTCGCCATCATCACCGACAGGCCGACACCGTCGAGCTCAATGGCCACCGGTCCTTCCTCCGCAAGCGGGCGAACGCCACGCGCTTGCCCAGACCGTCGGATTTCGCGAGTCACCCTTCGCTCACAAAGCGGTGATTGGCGCGGTCCTTCACCGTGGTTGCGGGGTCCAATATCCGCCCGTTCATGGCGATATAGACGCCGCTGGGCAGCGCCTGCGCCGCCGCAAGCGCAAAGCCGACATTGAACGGCGCATCGCTGCCTTTCAATGCGTTGGGCTGCATCGCGCCGGTCAGGACAATGGTTTTGTCCTTTATATCGGAAAGGAATTGCGCGGTCAGCACCATCGTGTCCGTGCCATGGGTGATGAGGATATGGCGCGCCGCACTACTCGCCACCGCATCGCGGATAACTGCGCGGTCGTCGTCGGCGAGTTCCAGCGAATCCTTTCGCATCAACGGCGTAATCCGGTGTGCGATGGCGACGCCCGCTTGGCTCAAAATATCGGACAGGGCCGTGTTTCCGACCTGATAATCGGACAAGGCGTCAAAATACACCTTATCAATGGTGCCGCCGGTGGTGAAGATTTCAACTGTGGGAGTGTCGCTCATACGCCCCCTATACAGGTGCGGAGTCGCCCTTGCCAAGGCCCACTTGCCAAGCGGTGTTGCGCGGATTAGCGTGCCTGCAATGACCAACGATATTCTGCCCGATGCACTTAAAATCCTCGACCGATTAATCGCGTTCGATACCGTATCGCGCAATTCTAACCTCGACTGCCTGCATTGGATTGCATCCTATTTGGCGCATTACGGTGTGGAGGCGCGCATTCTGCCCGATGAGACGGGGACGAAGGCGAACCACTATGCCACCTGCGGCCCCATGGTGGCGGGCGGCATTATCCTGTCGGGGCATAGCGATGTGGTGCCCGTCGATGGGCAGGATTGGGCAAGCGACCCGTTCGTGGTGACGGAGCATGATGGCCTGCTCCACGGGCGCGGGACATGCGATATGAAGGGGTTTTTGGCCCTCGCGCTCGCCGCTGTGCCGCATTTTGTCACCTGTGCGCGGCCCGTGCATCTCGCCATTTCCCACGACGAAGAAGTCGGATGCAAGGGCGCGCCCGCGATGATTGCCGCGATGGTCCGCGACCTGCCCCCCGTCCACGCCGCGATCATTGGTGAACCAACGATGATGCAGCCGGTCAAAGGGCATAAGGGCATTGTCGTGCATGAGGTGACCGTGACGGGGCACAGTGCGCACAGTTCGCTGACGCATCTTGGCCTCTCCGCGAACATGGTGGCGGTGGAATTGATGCACATGCTGGCCGATTTATCGCGCGAACTGTTCGATAGCCCGCGCATCGACGAACGCTTTGAACCGGCGCACGCGACATTGACCATTGGCCAGATTCAGGGCGGCACCGCATCCAATATCCTTGCCGCCGAATGTCGGTTCGTGTTCGATTTGCGCACGCCGCCATCGGAAAATCCCGAAGCCATCCTTGCCCCCTTCATCGCCGAATGCGCCGAAATATCCGCGCAAATGGCCGCCACCTTCCCCGGCACCGGTATCGCCATTCGCCGTATTTCCGGAACGCCGCCGTTGATGCCCGAAGAGGCAAGCGCGGCGGAGGCGCTTATCCGGCGGCTGACCGGCGACAACCGGCCCGCGACGGCCGTTCCCTATGCGGCCGAAGCAGGCCAATTTCAGCAGGCGGGCTTTTCCACCATCATCTGTGGCCCCGGTTCTATTGAGCAGGCGCATCAGGCCAACGAATTTATCGCGCTGGACCAAATGGCGAAGGGCGCGGAATTTATGGCGCGGCTTGCGGATTATTGCCGCCAAGGCTAGGGCGTTGCGGACCCTTTTGATTACAGAAAGCCCGCGTATATGCTGA
>JBGSSR010000053.1:0-8515 GCA_041736905.1 Sphingomonadaceae bacterium
TCACCGGGTACGATTTCGATATGATTGTCGAGATCGTTGCCGGTTCCTGTCACTGCTTTAAAGGTGGCCGGCGGCCCGCTGACAGAAAAAATGGCGTCAGTCGAAATAAACAGTTGCTCAATATTCGCGCCAAGCGCCAAACTAGTGTTGGTATAGATGGAATCTATTCCTTCATCTGCGTTTTCAACGATAACGGCGGGGGAATAGTCCGTGGCATCGGGCACAGCGCTGATAATATAACTATCATCGCCGTTGCCACCGGCAATCGTTCCGCCGTTAGTAAATATGCGAATTTCATCGTCATATTGCGTGGCGGTAAAGTTGTTCACTTCGTCTTCGATATTCATCCAGAATTGGAAGTCAATATCGCCTCCAGTATCGACGGTTAAGCCTGAGAGATCAATGCCAGACTCGAATATATCGACTGCAATTAGGCCGCTGCCCCCAATTTCAATGGAAGCTAGGTCTCCGCCCAAAAGTGACGAAGATATGCGCAATATATTGGTAATGGGATCGCCATTAGGGAAATTGCCGTTGACGAATTCTATTCGCTCAATGCCTATGGCTGCACCAAAATAAATCTCTCCAGTAACGCGAACGGTGTCAAAACCTTCGCCCCCGTCAACCAAATCATTGCTGTGATTCGCCGGTTGGGTCGGATCGAAATTATTGATCGAGGTATTACGATAAATAATGACATCGTCACCCGCCCCGCCGGAAATGGCATCCGTACCCGTTCGCCCATCGAGAATATCATTGCCGTTGCCACCAAGCAAAATATCGTCACCGAGGCTACCCGATAACAATTGCGTTGCAGCCAAGTCATCGCGCGCGACCAGCGTCGAGCCACGATTGTCATTAAACGCTCCAAATGCAGCTAGCACCAAAAGATCGTTGCTTTCCCAATTGACCAACGTGACGTTGGGCAACGTTACCGTTTGTAAGGCACCGGCAACGATAACAAACGTATCGGCCAATCCGGTTCGGCCCGTGATTTGCGTAAAGCCGCTGCCCTGGGTGGAATTCGTAACAATCTGCTGTGAGCCAGTTGTCGCATTGCCGAATACCAGCTGCTAAAAATTCAACAAGCTTGTGCTTAAAAAGCTCGTGTTAAAAACACCATTCGCCACTGTTATAGTGTCAATGCCCGCGCCGCCGTCATAAATTTCCCCCGCAACCGGGGTTTGCGTGAAAAGAAAGGCGTCACTGCCTGCGGTGCCGGTAAAATTTGGCATTTTATTTCTCCTCCTGAACGACTTTGCATGCAAAGTTGACTTAACAGGCCTGAACGGAAAATGAATGGGATCATATCCCAAAAACGAAATGGGCCTGCGCGATGCAATTAGGAAGTTTCCCTTGCAATCCCGCGCCTTTTTCCCTAACCGCGCAGCTTCTCTGTGCCTCGGTGCAGTGATTCCGTGCGGGAGGGGGGCGTAATGCCCTCTGTTTGACCGCTTAATTTGACGGGCTTGTTACACTGGCCCCGATAGAATGAAAGGACAGCCACATGGCTAAAAAGATTGATGGCTACATCAACCTGCACGTTGCCGCAGGTTCAGCCACCCCATCCCCGCCAATCGGCCCCGCTTTGGGTCAACGCGGTGTGAACATTATGGAATTTTGTAAGGCATTCAATGCCGCGACGCAGGAATTGGAAAAAGGGACGCCAATCCCAACCAAAATCACTGTGTTCAGCGACAAAAGCTTTACCTTCATCACCAAAACCCCGCCTGCTTCGTTCCTGATTAAGAAGGCCGCTGGCCTGAAATCCGGTTCGAAAGAGCCCGGCAAAATCGGTGCTGGCACCATTACGCGCAGCCAACTGGCCGAAATCGCTCAGGTCAAAATGAAAGACTTGAACGCCAACGATTTGGACGCCGCGACGAAAATCATCGAAGGTTCTGCAACCTCGATGGGCCTGCAAGTGGTGGAGGGTTAAGACCATGGCAAAATTGACAAAACTGCAAAAGTCGCTGGCCGGTAAGGTCGATGCGGACAAATCGTACACCGTGGACGACGCGCTGGCGTTGCTCAAGGAATTGCAAACCGCCAAGTTCGACGAAACCATCGAAGTCGCGCTGAACCTGGGCGTTGACCCACGTCACGCTGACCAAATGGTGCGCGGCATGGTATCGTTGCCTGCTGGCACCGGTAAGGACATGAAAGTCGCCGTGTTCGCACGCGGTGACAAGGCCGAGGCTGCTTTGGCCGCTGGTGCGGACAAAGTCGGTGCCGAGGATTTGATGGAAGACATGCTGGCCGGTAATCTCGATTACGACCGCGTGATTGCTACCCCCGACATGATGGCGATTGTTGGCCGTTTGGGTAAGACTTTGGGTCCAAAGGGCCTGATGCCGAACCCGAAACTGGGCACCGTGACCCCTAATGTTGCCGACGCCGTGAAGGCCGCGAAGGCTGGTCAAGTTGAATACCGTGTTGAAAAACAAGGCATCATCCACAGCGGCATCGGCAAGAAAAGCTTCAGCCAAGCCGATTTGCGCGCCAATTTCGACGCACTGGTCGATGCGGTGATCAAGTCGAAACCTGCGGGCGCGAAGGGCAAATATGTGCGCAAAGTCGCCCTGTCCTCGTCCATGGGCCCCGGCCTGAAAATCGACGTAGCGAGCGTGCCGGGCGCGTAATGCCGCGCGCGTAAGCGTTTCGTTTAGCGTTTGAATTAACGACCGGCGGAGGGGGCAACTTTTCCGCCGGTTTTTTTGCGCTCCCCTACCCCAACGGCCGCCGTGCCCTAAGCGCCTGTGCCAGCGTGCCTTCGTCTAAATAATCCAACTCCCCGCCCACCGGCAGGCCATGCGCCAATTGCGTCAGGCGCACGGGGAAGCCCTCCAACCGTTCGGCCAGATAATGCGCGGTTGTCTGCCCCTCCAATGTCGCGTTCATGGCAAGGACGACTTCGTCAATCCCGCCCGCCTCCACGCGGGAGAGCAGCGAGGCGATGTTCAAATCCTCTGGCCTTATCCCGTCCAGCGCGCTCAAATGCCCGCCCAGCACATGGTAACGCCCGGGGAACAATCGGCTTTTGTCCAGCGCCCATAGGTCGGACACCTCCTCCACCACGCACAAGGCGCGGTCATCGCGGCGCGGGTCGGTGCAGATCGCGCACGGGTCGCTGGTATCGACATTGCCGCAGGATGAGCATTCCGACAACCGCGCCTCCACGCCCTCTAATGCGCGGAGCAAGGGCAGCATCGCCCCCTCCCGCCGCTTCATCAGGTGCAACACCGCGCGCCGCGCCGAACGCGGACCTAATCCCGGCAGGCGGGATAAAGCCTGCACCAATGCCTCAATTTCTTGCGATGCCATCTGCACGCGATTAAGGGGTGCGGAGCCGTTTGTCACCTGCGTTGTGTGGGGCGCGGAAAATGGAAGGGCCGCGATGCGCATCATCTTTATGGGAACGCCGGACTTTGCCGTGCCGACGCTGAACGCGTTGGTGCAGGCGGGGCATGATGTGGTCGCGGTTTACTCGCAACCGCCGCGTCCGGCAGGTCGGGGCAAGAACCTGACCCCATCGCCGGTGCAGGCGCGGGCGGAGGATTTGGGGTTGGTGACTTTGCATCCCGTGTCGCTAAAAACGGCGGAGGCGCAGGCGGAGTTTGCCGCTTTCGATGCCGATGTGGCGGTGGTCGCGGCCTACGGCCTGATCTTGCCGCAAGCGATATTGGACGCGCCGCGCCGTGGGTGTTTGAACGTTCACGGCTCACTGCTCCCCCGATGGCGCGGGGCGGCACCGATACAGCGCGGTATCCTTGCGGGCGATAAATTCGGCGGCGTGACGATTATGCAGATGGAGGCGGGGTTGGACACTGGACCGATGCTGGCCATGGCCGATACCAAATTGGCGGGCAAGTCGGCTGGTGATGCCACCGCAGAAATCGCCTATATGGGCGCGCGGTTGATGGTCGATGTGCTGGACGAACTCGACGAATTCGAGGCCGTGCAGCAACCGGATGAGGGCGTGAGCTACGCCGCAAAAATTGATAAGGCGGAGGCGCGGTTGAACTTTGCGCAGCCTGCCGACGCGGTGTTGCGGCAGGTTCTGGCCTTCTACCCCGCGCCGGGGGCCTTCTTTGAATATGAGGGCGACCGGTATCGGGTGTTGAAGGCGGAATTGGCCCAAGGCGGCGGCGAAGCGGGAACCATCATCGACGACACACTAACCATCGCGTGCGCCAGCGGAGCCATCCGCCCCACACTCATCCAACGCGCGGGCAAGCCTGCGATGGCGACCGCCGACTTGCTGCGTGGTCGCCCAATACCTGCCGGAACGCGCCTCGCATGACCCGGTTTGCGATAACAGTAGAGTTTGATGGCCGCCCCTTCATGGGCTGGCAACGGCAGGCGCACGGCCCGTCGGTGCAACAGGCTTTGTCCGACGCCATCCATGGCATTACCGGGCAACAGGTCGCGGTCAATGGCGCGGGTCGCACCGATGCAGGGGTCCATGCTTTGGCCATGCGCGCGCATTTTGATGTGGAGACGCGGCTTTCGCCTTTCCGTCTGCAGGAGGGCCTGAACGCCAAGTTGCGCGAGCATCCGGTTGCGGTTTTGGCGTGTGAAGAAGTGGGTGAGGACTGGCACGCGCGCTTTTCCTGCACGGGGCGGTCCTATGTGTATCGCATCCGCAACCGCCGTGCACCATTGACGTATGAAGATGGCCTTGTCTGGCGCGTGGCACAGGATTTGGACGAGGGCGCAATGGATGACGCCGCGCAAATCCTCGTCGGGAGGCATGATTTCAGCACGTTTCGCTCGACGCAATGTCAGTCAAAAAGTCCCATAAAAACGCTAGACCGCCTCAATGTCACCCGCGCCGGGGAGTATATCGACATCCGTGCCGATGCGCTGAGTTTCCTGCATCATCAGGTGCGTTCGATGGTGGGATGCCTCGCGCTTGTTGGCATGGGCAAGTGGAGTGCAGACGATTTGGCCGATGCCTTGGCGGCGAAGGATCGGCAGGCCTTGGGGCAAAACGCGCCACCCGATGGGTTGTATTTCATCGCCGCGCGCTATGACAAACGCGACGATTTGCCGCCAAGAGGATACGACCTAACCGAATAAGGACTTAGTGGAAAAGTCTGGCCGCACTTTTGTCGAGCATCAGCAATTGCCACAATGTGCGGCTATGATCCGACAGGCCCGAAATATGCGCGTCGGCCATTTTGGCCAGCGCCTTGGCGTCGAACCAACCGCTATCCACCAATTGTTCCGACCGCGATAGGGAGCGCACTTCATCCGCCAACGGCCCGCGCATCCATTGCGCTATCGGCGTGACGAAGCCCATTTTCGGGCGGTAGAGAATGTCGTGCGGCAAATCCGGCTCCATTGCCTTTTTCATCGCCCATTTCCCCTGCCCGCCGCGCACGCGCAGGTCTGCGGGTAGGGCCGCGCAATATTCCAGCAGTTGGTAATCCAGCAAAGGCTCCCGCGCCTCCAACGACACCGCCATGCTGGTCCGGTCCACCTTGGTCAGTATGTCGCCGGGCAACCACAATTTCATATCGGCATATTGCGCCGCGTCCAAACCGGTCTGCGCAGGCGCGTTGGCCATGGTATCGTAATAGACCTGCTCGGCGCGATACCCCTCCGTCGCCCGTATCATCGCCGATCCATAGAGATTATGGCGGAGCACAGGCGGCGTCGCGCCCACCGCCTCGGCATAGGCCTCCGGCCCCGACCGTGCCAATGCCAGCAACGTCGTTTTTGCGCGCAATGGACGCGGTGCCCAATCGGCCTTTGGATAGAGCCGCCCCATCGGGCCAAGCAGGTTTTGGCGCAAAAATGCGGGGATCATCGCCCTCGCCCGTTCCTCGCCGTGGAAGAACACATGGCGGCGGTATCCGGCCAGCGCCTCATCCATACCATCGCCCGAGAGGGCAACCGTCACATGCTCCCGCGCCAATTCGCTGACGCGGTATGTCGGCAAGGCGGAGGCATCGGCGAACGGCTCGTCAAAGTGCGCGACCAGCGTGTCGATGAGCGCAAAATCCTCGCTCCCCACGCGGCGGGTGCGGTGGTCGCAACCGAATTGCTGTGCAATCCGGTCGGCGTAGGCGGTTTCGTCAAGGCTGGCTTGGTCAAAGCCGATGGCGCAGCTTTTGACCGGCGTGTGGCTGTTTTCCGCCATCAACGCGACCACGGCGGAGCTATCCACGCCGCCCGACAAAAACGCGCCCAATGGCACATCGGCGACCATGCGGCTTTTGACCGCACGCGCCAAATGGTCGCGCAGGCCGTCGATCATATCCGCCTCTGACCCCGAATGGCGGCGCGAAAAATCCAAGTCCCAATAAGCGGTCGGCACGGTCACTTCGCTCGGCGCAACCCGCCACATATGGCCCGCAGGCAGTTTTTCAACGCCCCGCACTATGCACCGGTGGTCGGGGACATAGCCGAAGGCCATATAATCCTCAACCGCCAGCATATCGGGCACGCGCGGCAATTCGGGTAGCGCGAGCAGACCCTTAAGTTCCGACGCAAACGCGACTGTCCCATCGGGCAAGCGCGCATGATAGACCGGCTTCACCCCCAAACGATCGCGCACCAACGTCACGCTGTGGTCGGCGGCATCGTGGATGGCGAAGGCGAACATGCCGTTCAGCCGCTCCACCGATTTCGCGCCCCATTGCGCCCAAGCGGCCAGAATGACCTCCGTATCGCTATGCGTTCGGAAAGCGTGGCCCATATCCTCTAACTCGTGGCGAAGGTCGAGGAAGTTATAGATTTCGCCGTTGAACGTGATGGTCAGACGCCCGTCGGCGGTCTGCATCGGCTGCTTCCCGCCGCCAAGGTCGATGATGGAGAGGCGCAGATGGCCAAATGCGACACCATCCGTGCTCCACAATCCATCGCCATCCGGTCCGCGATGGCGCATGGGGTTGAGCATGGATTGCACCCGTGCCTCATCCAAATGCGCGCGTCCATCGGGCGCGATGAGGCCAGCGATACCGCACATTAGCGGGCGCCCTGTGTTAAGCCGGAGACTTTATCTGCCATCGGGCCTATTGGGCCGAGTGCGGTCAAAAACGCCTGCACATCGGCGCGGGCATCCCGATCCTCACCAATTTCTGCCGACACCAGCACAGCAACCACGCGTTGATCCCCGCCCAGCAATCGGTTTTGCAAAGACAGCCATTTCACCGTCGCCGTATCCGCCGTCGTCTGCCCACGCAGGCGATAGACGGTCGCAACTTCGCGCCGCAAAGGCCCAGGCGCGCTCATCCGTTCACCTTTTGCCGCTGCGTCAGCGGCAGTATAGGCGTTAGTATCAGCGCTCCACACCCAATCGTTACTTGGGTCCGCCGCGCCCGCATCAATGGCCAGCAGTTCGCGGCCTTGCTCCTGCCGGTCATAAACGGCGGCGAACAGGTCCACTACTGCGCCATCACCATTTGAGTAACGGGCCAAAACGGTATGGCTCGCGCCCGGAAACTGCGGCCACCAAGGGCGGGCTTGCGGCTGCATCTCCAATTGCCATCCGGCGACCTCTGGCAAATACACACGAGGCGGCAATTGCGCGCCCTCCGCCGACCGTGCGGCAATGGCAACGGCGGGCATGGCGGTCAGGATGGCAAGGCCGAGGGCCGCTGGCAACGCCAAACCGAACCGATATGTTCGCTGAAAATCGCGTGCGTCAATAAACTGATCATGCGGGCTACGATCAAAAAACCGCCATGCGCCGCCGATTATCATCGCCAATACAAGGGCAAAGAAGAACCAGCCATAGAACACATGGTCGAACCCGGCGGCAAATTCTATCCCCTGATAATGGGCGATGAACATCGTGCCCCATGCGCGCACGCCGTTGGCGATGATGGGCACGATGACACACGCCGACATAAACACCGCGCGCCGCGCCCAACTGGCAAAGCAGATATGCGCGACCATGCTCCCTAAAGCGATGGTCGCAATCAGGAAGTTCACCCCCGCGCACGCCTCCGCCACGCGGAAATAGCCTGTCGGCGTGGTGATGAAGATGCCCGATAGGGTCGCCGGAATCCCTGACCAATCGAGCAAAACCATCGACATATCGGCGGTCAATGTCTGCAACGGCGGCACCAATTGGTCGCCGATGGGGACGAGGAAGAAGCTATAAAAAAATGGGAAGGTTAGCGCACGGATGACATTGGGCCCAAGCAGCGTCAGCGCCATCCCCTGCATCATGACGACGAGACCAAAATGGCGGCCTAAGTTGATTTCCGCGCCATAGCCAACGACCCATGCGGCCATCCCGCCGGCAATCCAGACGAGGCCACCTGCCCAACCCTGCGGCGCAATTTTCCGCAACTCTGGCCAACGTTGCCACACCATCCAACCGATGACGGGGATGATAAGCAGGCAATGCTCATACACGCTGCTGTTCCAATAGACATCGGCCAAATCGGCGGTATCGCGCCAGAATAGGGCAAGCACTATCGCCCAACCGAGCGCCAGCATCGCCGTCGCCCTTTGCCATGGCGTGAACTGTGCCAAGGCGTGGCGGGGTGATGGATTT
>JBGSSR010000060.1:0-15378 GCA_041736905.1 Sphingomonadaceae bacterium
TTGGCCCGCCGTCGCGGCGGCGTCGGACGGGACAATGGCACTTGCCCGCCTGATGGCTAGTTACGGTCATGGCGCGACCATGAATGTGTTCACCGCCGCGCCCGGCACTGGCGGCCATTATTTCTACACCGACGACTTGGCGGGGTTTAATTTCCGCACGGAACAGGCGAATATGCTTGAACTGCTCGACCGATTGGTGTGGGCCAGTGAACAGGCAGACCCGCCCAGTTTCTACGCCGGTTCCACGCCAGCGGGCGAGTATATGCCCGGTTTCTTGCGCGATCATGCCCTTCCAGTCACGGCCCCTGGCGCAACGCCGCGACTGTGGACGGGCAATGCATCGCATGTGCCGACGCATTTTGATCAGTCGGACAATATCGCCGTCGTCGTTTCCGGAGTCCGGCGCTTTGTCCTGTTCCCACCCGAACAAGTCGCCAATCTCTACCTCGGCCCTTTGAACAACACGCCTGCGGGGCAACCGGTCAGTATGGTGCATGTAGACGCCCCCGACCTTGCGCGCTATCCCCGCTTTGAGCGGGCGATGCAGGCGGCGAGCATTGCAACGCTAAACCCCGGCGATGCGATTTATATGCCGTCGCTGTGGTGGCATAATATCCGTGCCACGGGGCCGCTCAACCTGATGGTCAATTATTGGTTTGAGGTGGGCGCACGGTCGTCGCCGCTGCTCGCCTTTGCGCATAGTTTATTGGCTATCCGTGACCTGCCCGCGCCGGAACGCGCCGCGTGGAAAAGCTGGTTCGAGCATTTTATTTTCAGCGACGATAACGCGTCCGCCGCCAGCCATCTGCCCCCCATTGCGCAGGCGGTGCAGGGCCCCTCTTCACCAGCGCGTGATGATGCCATTCGTAGCTTCGTGGTGCGTGGGCTCAGCCAAAAACGCTAAGCTGGCAATTTCAATCCGTTGAGATAATCGGCGTGGGTCGGCAACGCCATCGCTTGCCGTTCATAGGTCGCGACAATTCGCTCCATCGCCCCGATAATCGGCTCGTCATGGGTGGCATCGACCAACGGGTCATAGCCATCGGGCATGATATTCTGCCCCAGCAGAACCGCCGCCCAATTTGCGATGCCGAAAATGTCATGGTCAAAGCGGCGGATGCGGCCTTTATTGCGGAACAAGTCTAGTTTTTGTTTAAGGCTGTCCGGCACCTCCATCGCCGCGCGGTCGCGCCAGAACGGCGTGTCGTCGCGCGCGGTCGCCTTGTAATGCAGGATGATAAAATCGCGGATATACTCATATTGGTCGAGCATCAGGCGGTTATATTCATCCCGCTCCACCGCGCTGAACCGCATATCGGGGAACAGCCAGAACAACTTGTTTATCCCCGTCTGAATGAGGTGGATGCTGGTGGACTCCAATGGTTCAATAAACCCGCCCGCAAGGCCAAGGGCAACCACATTGCCCTCCCACAATTTGTGCCGCACGCCCGCCTTGAACCGCAATTGGCGCGGCTCGGTCAAGGGCGGCCCGTCAAGGTTGTTTAGGAACGTCGTGCGCACCTCCTCCTCATCGGCATAGGCGCTGGACCAGACGAGGCCGTTGCCCGTGCGGTGCTGCAACGGGATGCGCCATTGCCAGCCAAAACCATGCGCGGTGGCGCGGGTAGCGGGGGTCAGCGGGTCGATGCGCGCCGTGGGGGCCGCCATCGCGCGATCGCATGGCAACCAATGCGACCAATCATGGTAACCCACCCCCATCGCTTGGCCGAGCAGCATGCTGATAAAGCCGGAACAATCGATGAAGAAATCGCCCGCTACGGTGCGGCCATCCTCCAATTTTAGGGCGGTGACGTGGCCAGTGTCGGCGTGGTGTTCCACGCCGCCAATTTTGCCCTCAATTCGCGTGACCCCGCCCGCCTCGGCCCGGCGGCGCAGGAATGCAGCGTAGAGCGAGGCGTCGAAGTGATAAGCGGACGCCATCTGATTCAATGGCGAACGCGGGTCGCCACTGGGCGGGGCATAGCGGCCATGGCGCACCGCCGCGCTGGTCATGAAATAATCGGGGTAGGCGCGGGTGCGCGGGTCGTGCCGGTGCTTCAACCAGAATTGGTGAAAGGCAACCCCCTCAAAATTATGCCCCGGCTCGCCAAAGGGGTGCAGGTACCGCTCCCCAATCGCGCCCCAGTTGACAAACTCGATGCCCAATTTGAAGGACGCCTGCGTCTCGCGCAGAAACTCGGCCTCATCAATGCCCAGCATCCGGTTGAAATCGCGGATTGGCGGTATGGTCGCCTCGCCCACGCCGACCGTGCCGATGGCATCGGATTCGACCAGCACGATGCGCCTTTGCCCATCGGTCAGGAACCGCGCGGCGGCGGCGGCGACCATCCATCCGGCGGTGCCACCACCGACGATGACGACCGTTTGGATGGGGCCGCTATCGGGGGCGGTGGTATCACTCATTGCGGAGGTGCGGCCTCCCGAATGATATAAACGGAGCCGATTTCGACGACTTGTTCCGCGCCGGCGGTGTGCAGGCCAAACTGCCCGCTGCCCGCTGGCAAGTCCATCGTGGCCACGGTCACGAATTGATAGAGCCGCCAATTCGGCCCAATGGCCAGCGTATTGTCGGCAAAGCCGTCATATGGCGCGACGCCCTGCTGCACACGCACGCCCAATTTGCCCTGCCCATCGGGGGTGGAGGCGGACACGGTGCGCGCCAGAAAACCGACGCGAATACGGTCACCTTTGGCAATCGCGCCGGCGATCGGCACCGATGCGCCCGCGTCATAGGGGTTCGCGCCCATGGCTTTAACTGTCAGCAACGTGCCGACGCGGCCATAGACGTTGGTGGTCGTGGGCTTTGCCGTTTGGCTGGCCCCGAATAGCGCCCAATCACGGTTGGCGGGATCGTTCAGCAACACACCCTTGCCCACCAATTGCGGCGGCATTTCGGGTTCAGCGGCAGGGGCCATCATGACGGATTTTAGGGACGTAGTGCCCTCCACCACAATCACTTGCCCGATTTCCAAAGTCTGCCGCGCACCCGCGACTTGTAGGCCCAGCACCGCCTGCCCCTTGGGGATGTCAATATTGCTGCGGCCCGCGACTTCGTAGAGTTGCCATTCCGGCCCCACGGTCAACACCGTATCGGCAAAGCCATTATACGGCGCAATGTTCTGACCGAAACGTGCGCTTACCCGCCCCTTCTTGTCCGGCGCATCGGACGCAACGGAGCGCGCCCAGAACACGGCAACATAGTCGGTGCCGCGCTTCATCGGCGTGCGGATGGGCACATTGGCCCCCGCGTCATAGGCATTCACGCCCAGTGTGGTGACCTTAAACTGCACCGCCGCACCGCCGCCGGGTATGTCGGCGGACTTTACGATTTTGGTGCTCATGCCCGCGCCATACATCACCCAATTGAGCGCGGCTGGATCGTTGATGAGGACACCGGGTAGGGTATCGTCCAACGCCTGCAATTCAGGCGTTGGTTGCTTTTCGGCGGCGGGTTGAGGGGCGGGTTGCGGCGCAGCTTGCGGCGTCTTTGGGGCTTCTGGCGCCATCGCCGCACCGTTACCGGGCAGGCCAAACGCCTCCAACATGCCGGGCAGCCATTCGCCCTTTTCATGATCATAAAACGCAAAGGTATTGGTGTAGGCCCATGCGCACATGCCCACGCCCATTGGCGCAAAAGCATCGGTAATCGCGCGGTGGTATTTCACCCGCTCGGCCAAGGGCACGGTCGTGTGTGCGCCGGTTTCGCCGATGAAGGGCATGACGCCCGTGCGATCGGCATAATCACGCACTTTCTGCACATCGCGGGTCAGGCGGGCGGAGTCATCCTCAACGCCATAGGTCCGGCCCAACGGCGGCGATGGGTCAACCCATGTTGCACCCTGATGCGTGAAGAAAAACGGCTCATAATAATGGAACGTCGGATAAACGTTCGGGTCATCGGGCAGCTCCAACGTGGCCAGCGAGTCAATCCCGCTCCAAAACTCGCCGCCGATAATGACGGGGCGGTCGGGGTTGGTTTGGCGAATGGCATTCAGCGCGGGGGTCTGCACTTCCAACAAATTGGCGTTGGTGAATTTGTCATGCGGTTCGTTTTCCAGCTCAAACCAAAGCTTGCCGACCGGATAACCGGCAAAGGCGGTGGCAATTTGCGCCCACATCGCGGTGTAGCGGGGGATATTGCCAATAGGGTCCTTATGCATGTCCTCAAAATGATGGCTGTCCAGGATGACATTCAATCCCGCCGCATTGGCGGACGAGACCACTTCTTGCACGCGCGCCATATAGGCGGCGTCAATGGTAAAGGGCGCGGTCTTGCCCATGTGCGTGTCCCACCGCACCGGAATGCGCACGGTTTTGAATCCGGCCTTAGCAATATTGGTGAAATCATCGGCGGTAATCCGCTTTCCGCCCCATGCGTTCTCGGTCGCTGGTTCCAGACTGTTGCCCATATTCATGCACTGCCCCACGGGCAGGCTGCGCGGCTCAGCGGCGGCGGCAGGGGTGGACAGACCTGCGAAGATTAAGGGGGCAAACAACAACATGGCGCGTTTCATTTCGGCTCTCCTATGGCGATGTTTTTTATGAATTGCAGGTGAGGAAAGCCGCATCAGCGGCTCCCCCCTTTCATCGTATAAGCCAGCGCGTTGGCGCCTTAACCGGCCATATCTTCCAACGAGATACCGCGCGTTTCCTTCACAAACTTAATCACAAAGAATAGCGAAATCGCGGCACACACTGCGTAAAACCCATAGGCTCCGGCCAAACCGATGGCTGGCGTGGCCAACATTATGGGGAATGTCATAGTGATCCCGAAATTGGCCACCCATTGCGCAAAACCGCTGACCGCCAGGCCAGAGCCGCGGATTTGGTTAGGGAACATTTCCGCCAACATTACCCACATTACTGGACCCCAGCTAAAGTTAAAGAATACGACGTAAACATTTGCCGCAACCAACGCCATAACGCCCGCGTTATCCGACAATACCAACTTGTCGTTGACGATATTGCCGCCGGAAAAGGCATAGGCAACGATTGCCAGTGAGACCGCCATGCCTGCCGACCCGATGGTCAACAAGGGTTTGCGGCCGATTTTGTCGATGACAGCGATCGATGCCAACACAGCACCGATCGACAATGCGCCGCCCAAGATATTGGTTAGCAAAGCGTCATTCTCGCTGAAGCCAACGGCCTGCCACAACACGGCGCCGTAATAAAACACAATGTTAATGCCGACCAATTGTTGCAACACGGCAAGGCCGATGCCGACCCACACAATTGCGCGGACTTTACCCGTGCCCTTGTCCATCAAATCGGAAAAGCGCGGTTGGTGGTCAGAGGCGAGGCTATCCTGAATCTCGCGCAATGTCGTGTCGGCGGCCGTTGGCCCGAACAGGCGGCTTAATACACCCCGCGCCTCCGCCATTTTGCCCTTTGCCACCAGATAGCGGGGGCTTTCCGGCACGAAGAACAGCATGATTAAGAAAATGCCAGCGGGGATCAATTCAATCCAGAACATCCAACGCCATGCCTCAAAACCTAACCAGAACAACTCGGTAGATGCACCGGCCCATTGTGCGAGAAAATAGTTGGACAAAAATGCCGCAGTCAGGCCTGTGATAATCATCACCTGCTGCACACTCGCCAACCGTCCGCGAATGCTGGAAGGAGACATTTCGCTAATATAAGCAGGTGAAATAACGCTGGCGGCGCCGACAGCGAAACCACCAATGACGCGGTAGATGATAAATTCAGGCGACGAGGTGGCAATGCCTGAACCCCATGCACTAACAATAAAGAAAACAGCGGAAAGGATAAGCACGGTCCGGCGACCTGTAAGGTCGGACAACTTACCCGCAGCGAACGCCCCGATGGCACAACCCAGCAGCATAGATGCCACATTAAAGCCGGTTCCAACATCGTTCGAATTAAACGCCGCCTTTAGACCGTCAACGGTGCCATTGATAACCCCGCTATCGAATCCGAATAGAAAACCGCCAATCGCCGCAACCGCGACAATCATGGTTAGCAGCGCAACATTTGTACTATCATTTTGCGCATGTGTGGCGTGTGTTGCCATGGCCTTGCACCCTCCTGTATATTTTTTGTGTTAGCGCTATCTTTTCGCTGCCAGCGAAGAATGTCAAGCGGTTTCGGAGAACGTCGCCACCGAATTGCGCTCAATCAGTTCAAAGTCCAGCATCGAGTTTTGCGCCGGAAACGCATCGCCATCGCGCATGCCGTTGATCGATTTGACCAGCAAGTCGACCGCCAACCGCGCCATTTCAATCACCGGCTGCCGGATCGTCGTGAGTTCAGGCCAAGTTGACACCGCCATCGATGTGTCATCGAAACCGCATACTGACAATTGCTCAGGCACCTTCAAATTAAAACGATGCGCCGTGGCGACAACGCCAGCGGCCATATCATCGTTACTCGCAAAGATCGCGGTCGGCACATCATCGCCGGACAGGATCTGCTCCGCCGCGACGAAACCGGATTTGAAGGAGAAATCGCCTTGCGCAATAAAGGCCGGCGTCGGGGAAAGGCCCTGTTCGGACAAGGCACGAATATAGCCGCGATAACGGTGGTCTGATGCCGTTTGGTTGGGATTGCCCTTGATAAAGCCGATGCGCCGATGCCCCTGTTTGATGAGGAAGGCGGTCATGGCATGTGCGGCGGCCTCATCATCCAATGTTATCGAATGGCAATTGTCATGGATCCGACTGGTCGCGATAATCGCGGCGTGCAAATGCGCCCGCGACAATTGCTCCAACAATTCCACCGAGTCGCTCAGCGGTGGGGGCAAGATGACGGCGTCAATGCGTTGCTCCACCAATATCTGCGCGATGTTGGCGATATCCGAATCGCCAAATTGCTCAACGATCAATTCCGCCCCAGATGCCGCGGCTTGTTCCAACACACCGACCAACAATTCGCTTAGATAGGCCGAACTTGGGTTATTATAAAGCAACGCAATGCGGCACAATTGCCCGCCGGCCAGTTGCTGCGCCGCGCTGTTCGGGCGATAGCCAAGTGTGGCGATCGCATCCTGTACGCGGACGCGCGTTTCATCGCGCACACGCTGTTCACCATTAATCACCCGCGAGACTGTCATAGCGGAGACGCCCGCCAAAGCCGAGACTTCCGCAATCGTCGGGCTACTGGTTGTGCGGCGGCGTGATTTCTTAATTGTGGCCATTGAACCCTCCATTCCCCTCGCTAAAATTCGATTAAGGGTGTGGCAAGTCAATTCTTTGTTGCATTTTCATCTCTGATAGCGCTAACACACGATTCTTAGAACAATGATTTTAGGATGAGGGATGTATCTGGGGATCGACATCGGCACGTCCGGAGTGAAGGCCGTGATTATCAACGACGCCGGTGTGGTGGTCGCGCAAGGTGACGCGCCACTAACGGTTTCGCGCCCGTTTGACCTATGGTCGGAACAGGAACCCGCGTCGTGGTGGGATGCCACGCAAAAGGCAGTCCTCAAAATCCCCATACACAACCGCCGCCTTGTGTCGGCCATTGGTATCGCCGGACAAATGCACGGCGCGACATTGCTTGGCGCCGACGATTGTCCACTCCGCCCCGCTATTTTGTGGAATGATGGGCGTAGTGAGGCCGAATGTGCCGCGTTGGAGGCCGCCGTTCCGTCTTCGCGTGACATCACCGGTAACCTCGCCATGCCCGGATTCACTGCGCCGAAACTGGCGTGGGTGCGTGACCATGAGCCTGAAGTTTTCGCACAAATCGAGACCGTGCTGCTGCCCAAGGATTACGTTCGTCTGTGCATGACCGGCGATAAGGCCAGCGATATGTCGGACAGTGCGGGCACGTTGTGGCTAGACGTTGGTGCGCGCGATTGGTCGGATGACATGCTGGCCGCAACGGGGCTGACCCGCGATCACATGCCCAAACTTTATGAAGGCAATGCCATCACCGGCCATTTGCGTGCCGAAGTCGCGGCGGAATGGGGGATGGAGGCCGTTCCTGTTGTCGCAGGTGGCGGCGACAATGCTGCGGGAGCCGCTGGCGTCGGCGTGACGCAGGATGGCGACGCGTTGCTATCACTCGGCACTTCGGGCGTATTGTTTGTGGCGACCAGTGCGTTCCGCCCCAATTCGGCGCGGGCCGTGCATGCGTTCTGCCACTGCCTGCCCGACCTTTGGCATCAAATGAGTGTGCATTTGTCCGCGGCCAGCTGCCTGGATTGGGCGGCCAATTTGTCCGGCGTGGACGTTCCCGCCTTCATGGCGGCGGCGGAAACTGTTGGCCCCGCGGCGGGACCAGAAATCTTCCTCCCCTATCTTTCCGGCGAACGCACGCCGCATAACGACCCGCATGTGCGCGGCGCATTTTTGGGGCTTTCCCATGATACCAACCCCGCTCGCATGGCGGCTTCGGTGTTGGAGGGCGTTGCCTTTGCCCATGCCGATGGCCTCTCGGCGCTGCGTGAAGCAGGGACCGAGGTCAACGTGCTCAACGTCATTGGCGGCGGCGCGAAATCGCAATATTGGGGCACCATCATCGCCTCCGTGCTGAACGCCAATCTGCGCTATCTGGATGGCGGCGAAGTTGGTCCAGCCTTGGGCGCGGCGAAACTTGCCATGATGGCGGTGACCGGCGCCAGCGCGGCGGAGGCTTGCACCCGCCCCAATGTCCTTGCCGAATTGGAACCCGATGCGGTTCTAACCGACCGACTTGCCCCCAAACTTGAAAAATTCCGTCGCGCTTATGCGGCGATCCATAGTCTTTAATTACAAAGGAAGTCCCCATGTCTGCTGATTTTTTCGCCGAATTTGACACCGTCCGTTACGAAGGGCCGGAGTCCACCAACGACCTCGCCTACCGCTGGTACGACAAAAACCGCGTCGTCATGGGCAAGACGATGGAGGAACATCTGCGTTTTGCTGTGTGTATGTGGCACACCTTCTGCTGGCCCGGCAGCGACGTGTTCGGCGCGGGCACATTCGACCGCCCTTGGCTGAAAGGCGCAATGGATTCCAAAAACGCCGCCGCAAAGCGCGAAGCTGCTTTGTCGTTCGTTGAGAAAATGGACCTGCCCTTTTACTGCTTCCACGATGTTGACGTGATGGCCGAGGCGCATGAACCCGCATCGTTCCGCGCCAGCTTCGCCGAAGCCGTCGACCATTTGGAAGAATTGCAAGCCAAGCATGGCCGCAAGCTGCTTTGGGGCACCGCCAATTTGTTCAGCGACCCACGCTATATGTGCGGCGCGGCGACCAACCCCGATCCCGAAGTCTACGCATGGGCGGCCTTGCAAGTGCGCGATGCGTTGGAGGCGACCCACCGTCTGGGCGGCGCGAACTATGTCCTGTGGGGAGGCCGCGAAGGCTATGACAGCATCCTCAACACCGAAATCGGCATTGAGCAGGAAAACTTCGGCCGGTTCCTGTCGCTAGTCGTCGATCATAAGCATAAGATTGGCTACACCGGCACCATCCTGATTGAACCCAAACCGCATGAGCCGACCAAGCATCAATATGATTTCGACACGCAAACCGTATATTCGTTCCTGAAACGCTTTGGTTTGGAAAACGAAGTGAAGGTGAATATTGAGGCGAACCACGCGACGCTTTCGGGCCATACCTTTGAGCATGAAATCGCGATGGCGCGTGCGCTCGGCATTTTGGGATCCATCGACGCCAACCGTGGCGATCCGCAAAATGGTTGGGACACAGATCAATTCCCGAACTCGGTTGAGGAATTGACTTTAGCCATGCTAGAAATCCTGCGCGCCGATGGTCTTGGCAATGGCGGGTTCAACTTCGACGCGAAAATCCGTCGCACCTCGACCGATGTCGCCGACCTGTTCCATGGCCATATCGGCGGGGTTGATGTTGTGGCGAAATCCTTGCTGCGCGCCGCCGCGATTATCGAGGATGGCACGCTGGAAAGCTTCCGCGCCGACCGCTATGCCGGTTGGCAGGGCGATTTGGGCAAGATGATCCATGCGCCCGAAACCACGCTCGCCGATATTGCCGACCATGCGGTCAATGCCAACCAAGCGCCGCAATTGCGCTCCGGTCGGCAGGAATATTGCGAAAACCTCATCAATCGCTTCTGATGATTGAGATTGGCTGCGGAGAGTACCGCCTAGTGATAGACCCCGCGTTGGGCGGGGCTATCATGGCGTTTGATTGGCGGGGGGAGCCCGTGTTCCGCCCCGCCGATGGCCCGTGCATATTGGATTCGGCCAGTTTTCCATTGGTTCCCTTTTCCAACCGCATCGCCCATGGCCACTTTTCCGCCAGCGGGCATGACGTTCATTTAAGGCCCAATTTTCCCGGTAGCGATCATCCGCATCCCCTGCACGGTTTCGGTTGGTTGGCGGCGTGGGAAGTGGTCGAACATGACGCCGCATCTGCGCGGCTTGTCCATCGGCACAATGCGCCGGAATGGCCATGGCCCTATATCGCATCGCAGCATTTCGTGTTGGACGAGAATGGCCTAACCATCACACTATCAGTCCGGCATAAGGGGGTATCGCCGATGCCGTGCGGGTTGGGCTTGCACCCGCGCTTTCCCTGCAATGGGCAGACAATGCTGCGTTCACTGCACCTTGCAGAGGTCGAGGTGGACGCCGATACCCTGCCGGTTGCAACCCATTTCGCGCCGCATCCGATGGACTATTGGGATGGTGAGCCAGTGGCATCACGTAACGTCGATACGGCCTATCTGGGCCGTGTTGGGCCCATCCTCATCCAATGGCCGGACCGTAGGCTAGAGGCCGTCATCACGCCCTCGGCTGCGCTTCGCCACACGGTCATTTATACCCCCACCGACGCTGATTTTTTCTGCGTTGAGCCAGTGACGCACAGCAGCAACAGCTTTAACGCACCCCAGAATGCCAGTCGAGATCACATCATGCTGTCACCGCATGAGGATTTCGGGGCATCTTGCCACTTTGCAGCGCGGAAAATGGGGTAAAAGGCGCTTGCCACTACAAACTAGCTTTTTCTCCGATTTCTTCTTGCAACTAATTCGCAATAGGACTAACTCCCCTCTCACAGGGAGTATTTATGCGAATCAATATCATTAACAGCGTTTCAGTTCTGGCGATGGCCACCATTATGCCCACCGCCGCCTTCGCCGCCGAAGCGCCGGAGAGCCCGGATCAACAAACCATTATCGTGATTGGTGAAGCCGACGGATATAAAGCCGACAGCTCCAACACCGCGACCAAAACCGACACGCCGCTGATTGACGTCCCGCAAAGTGTGACCGTCGTTACGCGCGAGCGCTTGGATGATCAGGCGATGGCATCAATGGGCGACGTCCTGCGCTACGTCCCCGGCACGACCGTCGGTCAGGGCGAAGGCAACCGCGACCAGATCACTTTGCGCGGGCAAAACACCACCGCCGATTTCTTCCTCGACGGCGTGCGCGACGACACGCAATATTATCGCAGCCTGTATAATATCGAGCGCGTCGAAGTCCTAAAAGGACCCTTCGCCCTCATCTTCGGACGCGGGGGCAGCGGCGGAATTATCAACCGCGTGCAAAAAACGCCGATGGGCGACCATTCCGAATTCAATGCGACGGCATCGGTGAACAGCTTCGGCGGATATTCCATCGCGGGCGACGTCAATGTGCCGATCAACGGCGCAGCGGCGTTTCGCGTCAATGGCTTTTATGAAAATATGGAAAGCCACCGCGATTTCGTCGATGGCGAACGCTTCGCCATCAACCCCTATTTCGCGGTCGATTTGGGGCAATGGCAGGTCGGCCTATCCTATGAATATGTTGACGACAATCGCGTCACCGACCGGGGCGTGCCGTCCATCGCAGTGGCGGGGCAGCCGAATGCGCCATTGTCCGGCTATGACGAAACCTTCTTCGGCATCCCCGGCGTCAATGATACCGGCCTTGTCGCGCACATCGCAAAACTGCGCGTCGATGGACGGTTGAGCGAGAACCTGAGTTCCTCAACCACCTTACTTTATGCCGATTACGACAAATTCTACACCAACGTCTTCGCCAATGGCGCGGCCACAGGGCAGACGGGCACTGTCGCCTTGGGCAACTACACCGACCCGACTCAGCGGCAGAATTTCATCGCGTCGAGCAATTTGGTGTGGGATTTCGGCGTGGGCGGCGTGGACAACAAAGTCCTGCTCGGCGTCGAATATGGCCACCAACAATCGCAGAACCAACGGCGAGGCGGGACGTTGAGTTTCACCAGCCTGAACCTTGCCAACATCATCTACCCTACCATCACCTTCGGCGCGTTAACGCGCGACACCGATTCCGATGTCACTTTCTTCTCCGCCTATGCGCAGGATCAAATCAGCTTTGGCCCCCATATCGATGTCGTCGTCGGCGTCCGCTATGACCGGTTCGAGATTGAAGGCGTGGACACAGTCGGCGCGGGCCGCACCTTCGCCCGCACCGATGAGAAAGTTAGCCCGCGCCTTGGCCTGATTTTCAAACCGCAAGAGAATATCTCCCTCTACGGCAGCTACAGCCGGTCCTTCCTGCCCCGTTCGGGCGACCAGTTCCTGTCCATGACCGCCGCGCAACAAAACCTCGCGCCGGAGAAGTTCACCAACTATGAAATCGGCGGCAAATGGGATGTGCGGCCCGATTTGAACGTGACCTTGGCGCTGTTCCAACTGGACCGCACCAACGCGACCACGCCAAACCCCAATGACGTGACGCAGACGATCAATGTCGGCGGCACACGCACGAAGGCGGTTGAGTTCGCCGTCACTGGCCGCATTACGCCCGATTGGCAAATCAGCGGCGGCTACACGCATCAGGACGGATATTTGCGCGGTAATAATGACGTGCGCCTTGGCCAGGTTCCGCGCCATCAGTTCGCCTTGTGGAACCGGTATGAAGTCACCGACGCGCTGGGCATCGGCCTTGGCGTGGTGCATCAAAGCAGCCAATATGCCGCGCTGCGCACCACCGCGACCACCACCCTTTTGCCCGCCTTCACCCGCGTTGATGCCGCGCTATATTATGACGTAAACGAGTCAATGCAGGTGCAACTCAACGTCGAAAACCTGCTGGATGAGCAATATTTTTCCGACGCGCATAACAACAACAACATCACGCCGGGCGCGCCGATCAATGGCCGGTTGACAGTGCGGGTTAAGTTCTAACCCGCACCGTGCACATCGGCCCACGTGAGGCCGAATTTAGCGAGATATTTGCGCAAACGGTCGCCATCATTGGTGCTGGCGCGATGTTGTCGTGATTGGGCGAACAGCGCGCGGCCGGCCTCAGCAAGGCTGCGCGCTTTTCCGCATTCGGCGATGACAAAGGCCAATTGCACGCGGTCAAAGGGATCGATGGCGTCCCATTGGACGAGGGTTAGGCAGGGTGGCAATGTGTCGCCTTTCTCCCCCTCGCCAGACCAAAGGTGCGTCAGGCGCGCGACCTCCTGCCGCACCGTTGCCGCATCAATCCGCCCGCCGTGGCAAAGCGTCGCCATGCGCGTCACGCTGCCCGCTAAATCTCGAAAATTGCTCCGCCATGCCGCCGCGCCGCTGGTCGCAAAAGACAGGAACGCCGCCCGCGCTTCTGCATTAAACGTTACCCGCGTCCCCTCCCGCTCGGCAAAGCGTTCCAGTTCGTAATCAAGGTTCGGCTCAATATCCTCCCGCCGCTCCGCCAGCCCGGGAAGGGTGAAGGTCCAAAGGTTCAGCCGCGCGAACAAATCCTCACGGAAACGCCCCGCCGCAACCTCCGCCGCCAAATTGCGGTTGGTGCCGGCGATCAGGCCGAATTGGCTTTGCGTTTCCTTATCCGCGCCAACGGGCAGGAATCGGCCCTCCTCAATCGCGCGCAAAATCATGGCTTGCTCGTCCAGCCCAAGCTCCCCGATTTCGTCAAGGAACAACATCCCCTTATCCGCGCCTTTGATCAGCCCGGGCCGGTCCGCGACCGCGCCGGTGAACGCTCCCTTGCGGTGCCCGAACAGCGCCGACATGGCGCTATCCCCTTTCAAGGTCGCGCAATTCACCTCCACAAACGGCCCCGCCAATTGGTGGCGGAGGCGTTTGAGTTCATAGATTTTGCGCGCCAGCTGGCTTTTGCCCGCGCCGGTTGGTCCCATCAGCAACATTGGTGCCTTACTGCGCCCGGCGACTTGCTCAATCTCCGCAATCATCGCGTTGAACGCCGCATTGCGTGTGGCGATGCCGCTTTTCAGGAACTCGGCGCTCTCCGCGCTCGCATCGGCAAAGCGGGTGGCGATGCTGTCGTACCGGGACAGGTCAAGGTCGATGGACGCCCATGTTCCCTTGGCATCCGGCGCCCCCCGCTTAGGTTGCGTCTGCAACAACCGACCCGGCAAATAGCGCGCCTCGGTCAGCAGGAAGAGGCAAATCTGCGCCACGTGCGTGCCCGTGGTGATGTGGATGAGGTAGTCCTCCTCGTCGGGCTTGAACGGGTATGTCCGCGCGAGTTCGTGCAGCGTGGCGTAGACGCTTTGAAAGTCCCACGGGTCGTCGAACTGAAGCGGGTGTCGACGGATGACCGTCTCGGGGCTCAGCGACGCGATATCCACGCACACGACGTCGGCCAGCGCGCAGAACTTCGGCTCGCAGATCAGCTCGAAGCGATCGATGAGGAGGTCTGCGTGCTGGAACATCGACACGGTGGGCCGCCACCGTTCCCAGCGGTCGACGCCCTTGCCGACGTCGACGACGGAACCGATCAGACCGAACACGACCAGTCGCTTTCGAGCCATCGCGAGAAGTATACGATGCTATCCGCTGGGATAAAACGAACGGCCAGACGCGGGGAGGGTGGGTCACGCCAGGCAACTCGTAAAACGAGCCGAAGTAGCTTTTGGTATTCGACTTGCGCCGATTCGACGCGGGGAATTCGCGCGGTGGCACACCCGTCGCTTTACCCGTTCCTCGTCACCAACGAAGGAGTCGGTCATGGCGAACAAGTCACTCTTCAGCACGCTCCGCGGAACGCTCGTCCCGGCTGCGATGGCTCGCAACGAGGCGGGTGGGGCGGCGTACGCCCTCTCGCCCAAGGCGGCCCTCGCGCAGTTCGCCGCGACCGGGTGCTTCAACTCCACCTTCTATGCGTCGGGCGACGAGCAACTCACGAGCGTGCTCAACCTCTGCACGCATCCCGACGTCGAGCCGGAGTTCATCGCGAAGGTCGCGCTCTACGCCCGCACGAAGGGGCACATGAAGGACATGCCCGCGCTGCTCGCGGCGGTCCTGTCGAGCTTCTCGCCGGGGCTGCTCGCCGAGGTGTTCGATCGCGTGATCGACGACGCGAAGATGCTCCGCAACTTCGTCCAGATGATCCGCAGCGGCGTTGCGGGGCGCAAGAGCCTCGGCACGTTGCCCAAGCGACTCGTGCAGGCGTGGTTCGACGCCCGCACCGACGAGCAGGTGT
>JBGSSR010000062.1:0-2548 GCA_041736905.1 Sphingomonadaceae bacterium
CGGATGGTATCCCGCTGTGCCGGTTGCTGGCGCGTGATGATGGTCGTCATGAGCATGATCGTCATGGCCGTGCGCATCATGAACAGCGTGCTGAATATGCTCGCTGCCCGCCCAACGCGCCTCACCGAAGAAGGTGAGGAACACCAAACGCCAGCTATAGAAACTGGTCAGCAAGGCCGCGAACACACCAATCGCGAACGCATATAGCCCAAAATTCGCGCCATTGGCACTGGCAAAGGCGGCCTCGATAATGCTGTCTTTCGAATAATAGCCTGCAAAGCCGACGCCCGCGATACCGACGCCAGTAATCGCCAACGTCCCCGCCATCATTGCCCAGAAGGTGATGGGGATATGCTTACGCAATCCGCCATAATAGCGCATATCCTGCTCATGGTGCATAGCGTGGATGACTGAACCAGCGCCAAGGAACAACAACGCCTTAAAGAAGGCGTGCGTGAACAGATGGAACATCGCCGCGCCATAGGCACCCGACCCGGCGGCGAAGAACATGTATCCCAATTGCGAGCAGGTCGAATAGGCAATCACGCGCTTGATATCGGTCTGGACCAAGCCGACCGTCGCGGCGAAAAGCGCCGTTGTCGCGCCCACAACCGTTACGACGTTCATAGCCACTTGGCTGGTCTCAAACATCGGCGACAGACGGCATACCATGAACACTCCGGCGGTGACCATGGTCGCAGCGTGGATGAGCGCGGACACCGGTGTCGGCCCCTCCATCGCGTCGGGCAACCATGTGTGCAGTCCCAATTGCGCCGATTTCCCCATCGCACCGATAAACAACAATAGGCAGAGGGTGGTCATCGTGTCGAGTTGGTATCCAAGGAACCCAATGCTCGACCCAGCTTGGCTGGTCGCAGCGGCGAGGATTTCGGGGATCGACACCGTGCCAAACACCCAAAACGTGCCGAATATGCCAAGCATGAACCCCAAATCACCCACGCGGTTGACCACAAACGCCTTAATCGCGGCGGCATTCGCGCTAGGTTTTTTGAACCAGAAACCGATGAGCAGGTAAGAGGCAAGGCCCACGCCTTCCCAGCCAAAGAACATTTGGACGAGGTTATTGGCGGTGACGAGCATCAGCATCGAAAAAGTAAACAGCGACAAATACGCAAAAAAGCGCGGTTGATCGGGGGCCTCATCCATATAGCCCCAGCTATAGAGGTGGACCACGGCCGACACGCTGGTCACCACGACGAGCATCACGGCAGTCAACGCATCGACGCGCAATTCCCAATCGAACTTCAAATCGCCGGACACGACCCATTGCAGCACAGGTTCAATAACTGTGTCGCGGTCGCCGCCCAGCCAGCCCAGGAATATGACCCAGCTTAACGCACAGGCGGTAAACAACGCACCCGTGGTGACGACCTTTGCCGCAACATTGCCGATGCTGCGATTGCCGAAGCCCGCAACGATGGCTGCCAAAAGCGGCAGAAATACGATGATTTCGATAATGGCCACGTGCCTATCCCTTCATCTGGCTGGCGTCATCGACAGCGATAGAGCCGCGCCCACGGAAATAAATGACCAAAATGGCAAGCCCTATGGCGGCCTCACCCGCCGCGACGGTCAGCACAAACATCGCGAAAATCTGCCCCGTCAAATCGCCCAGAAACGCGCTAAACGCGACGAGGTTGATGTTCACCGACAGCAAAATCAACTCAATCGCCATAAGGATGATGATGATATTCTTCCGGTTCAGAAAAATGCCCATCACGCCCATGGTGAACAAGATGCTGCTCACTACCAGATAATGTTCGATGCCAATCATAGCGAAACCCCCTTGCCCACTTCGGGGTTGGTGTTGACCACGGCATCCTGTGGACGGCGCGCGTTTTGTGCGGCGACGTTTTGCTTGCGCACCCCGCCACGGCGGCGGTTGGTGAGCACAATCGCGCCGACCATTGCGACCAGCAGGATCAGACCGGCGGCCTCAAACAGGAAGATATATTTGGTGTAGAGCAACTCACCAATCGCCTGCGTATTGCTGATGTCCGTCGGGATGGGCGCGGAAACGCCCTGCCCCAGTTCCACCGCGCCCGCCCGCAAAGCGCCAAGGCCGAGGACCAATTCACACACCAAAACCACGCCGATGAACAGGCCAATCGGCATGTTCTTCATAAATCCAGCGCGCAGTTCGGCGAAATCAATGTCCAGCATCATGACGACGAACAGGAACAGCACCGCGACCGCGCCGACATAGACGATGACCAATAACATGGCGATAAACTCCGCCCCGATGAGCACCATCAGGCCGGCGGCGTTGAAGAACGCGACGATCAACCACAACACCGAATGCACCGGATTGCGGGCGAAAATCACCAAGGCAGCGGCCGCGATGAGCAGGCTTGCAAATACGTAGAAGGCTATCAACTGTATCATGCCGCCCCCCTTTTCAAAAATGCGCCAGAATTGGCCACGGAATCAGTTCCCCACATACGATGCCCCCTTAACGATAGGGCGCATCGGCGGCAAGGTTTGCCGCGATGGCGCGTTCCCATTTATCCCCATTTTCAAGGAGCTT
>JBGSSR010000066.1:0-3130 GCA_041736905.1 Sphingomonadaceae bacterium
CCGGCAGTCCGGCGGATTATCACCAATATATGGCAACCGCCCGCGAATTGGGCCTACCGCAAACACAGCTTTGGTTGGCCCATAATGGGCCGCAGGGCACGCGCCCCGATACCTTCTCGCGCTACCCTTCGCCGCGTTGGGCGCCCGCGGGTGGCTGGCGCGTCGATAAGGCATTGGTCTATGGTCACGCCTTGCAAGAATCCCGCTTTCAGGCATCGGCAGTAAGCCCCGTCGGCGCACGCGGACTGTTGCAAGTCCGCCCCGGAACCGCTGGCGATATGGCGCGAGCGCGCGGCATGAACTTCGTTGCCTCTGACCTCGACCGGCCATCGGTGAATTTGGAATATGGGCAAAGCTATATGGAATTCTTGCGCGATCGCGGCGAAACCGGCGGATATTTGCCGCAAGTTATCGCCGCTTATAACGCTGGCCCTGCGCCCGTAGGCCGGTGGCAAACGGAAATTGACGATCGCGGCGATCCTTTGCTTTACATCGAATCCATTCCCTATTGGGAAACGCGCGAATATGTTGGCACCGTCATGCGCAACTATTGGATCTATGAGGCGCAAGAAAAGCCGGATAGCGTCAGCCGCGTGGGCTTAGCCCAAAATATGTGGCCGCGCTATCCCGGCCTATCGGGCGACAAAGCCGTGCGATTGATGCACGGAAAACCACAGGGCCGATATGCAAGCAAATAAGTTCGGGGAGGCCTAAGCCTCCCCTCGCTCCTCCGCCAATTGCAAGCGTAACGCGCGTTTCAAGATTTTGCCCGTCGCCGTATGCGGCAATTCGGGGACGAAGCGTATTTCGTCCGGCATCCACCATTTCGCGATTTTGTCGGTGAGAAAGGCCACAATGTCGTCGCTGCTCAAATTGGCATCCGCCTTTTGCACCACGAACAGCATCGGGCGCTCATCCCATTTGGGATGCGGAATGCCAATAGCCGCCGCCTCCGCAACGCCGGGACAACCGACGACGCAGTTTTCAAGGTCGATGGAGCTAATCCACTCCCCTCCCGATTTGATAATATCCTTATCACGGTCCGTAATCTGCATCACGCCATCGGGATGGATGACCGCAATGTCGCCGGTGTCGAACCAGCCATCGGGGGTCAGCGCATCCTCCTCCGCCTTGAAATAGCGTTGGACAATCCACGGGCCCTTGATTTGCAAATGCCCGCTGCTTTTCCCATCACGGGGCTGTAGGACGCCCTCTTCATCGACCACGCGCAATTGCACGCCAAAGGGAATGCGGCCTTGTTTCTGGATAAGGTCTATGCGTTCGTCATAGGCCATGCCCTCCCAGTTGGCTGGCCGAGCGCCGATGGTGCCAATCGGTGACGTTTCCGTCATACCCCAGGCATGGCCCACCTCTATGCCAGCCTTCGTCAGCCGCTCAATCATGGCGCGCGGGGCGGCAGAGCCACCGATAACAACGGACCGCAACGAACCATAATCGCCGCCATTGGCATCCAAATCGCCGAATAAGGAAAGCCAAACAGTCGGGACGCCCGCGCTATGTGTTACGCCTTCCTCGCGGATCAATTTCCACAACACTTTGGGGTCGTTGCTGGCCGATAGCACCAAACTGGCGCCCGCCATCGCCGCGCCATACGGGACGCCCCAGCCATTGGCGTGGAATATCGGCACGATAGGCAACATGACCGAGCGGGCGGTGATGTCAAACACATCGGGCATACATAAGGCCAAGGCGTGAATGACGTTGCTGCGATGTTCGTACAGCACGCCCTTAGGATTGCCGGTCGTGCCGCTGGTATAGCACAGGCCGCATGGGTCGCGTTCGCTGCCCGTTACCCATTCGAATTCCTCATCGCCATCGGCAATGAATTGCTCAAACGACATATAATCGCCGCCGCAATCGCTGTCGAAGCATACGAAATGCTCGACGCAGGGCATTTGGTCCTTCAATTTATCGACGATGGGCCGGAACATGGCGTCGAAAAAGAACACGCGGTCTTCTGCATGGTTCACAATGTAAATGACATGCTCAGCCGAAAGTCGCGGATTGACGGTGTGGACCACGCCGCCCGCGCCCGCCGCGCCGTAATAGGTCGCAAGATGGTGCAAATGGTTCATCGCCAATGTGCCCACACGATCGGATTTGTTCCAACCCAATTGCGACAGCTTCGACGCCAATTTTTTGGCCAAAGTCGCAACGCCTGCCCAATCGGACCGTTGCAACCGACCATCGGCCCAATAGGTCACAATCTCACGAGTTCCCGCCTCACGCGCCGCGTGATCGATAATATCGGTTACGCGCAATTCATGCGACTGCATACCGCCGAGCATAATATTCTCCTAAACGTGTTTTGTTGCCCCAGTGATAGGCACAGAAACGGCGGGCGGCAAGGGCTTTGGCGAGCAATTACGCGCGATACCCGTCATTTGAAAATGATATTACAATCTGGCTTTAATTAACCGATTTCAAATGCAGCCGCGGTCTTGGGCCATTACCGCCGGATATACGGATGGGTTCAACTGCGACCACAGATAGACTGTTGAGGCTGTCCAAAACCTGTGCGCTTTCCGGCGTAAAGTCGAAGTCATTGCCGACCTTTAGCGCTACGGCTTCACCCTCCAACGTATGAACCAGCGCCACCAACTCGCCATGCCCGCCGCGCATGGCGGCGACCCCAGCGGCGAGTTGGAGCAACGCATCCTCATGCTCGATTTCGACGACCAGTCGTAGTCGGTGCACCACTGTCATGCCCGCCAAGGCCTCCGCCCCACGGATCGACACACGCGGCGTTTCATCGCCCTCGCGCATGTCGAGTTCGACGCGAAGTAACGCGCACGCGTTACTTTGCGCCAGTGTGGCGAGCGATTCGCACGCGGCATCGTCAAAGCATGTGGCAGTAAACTGCCCGCTTTCATCGGAACATTCCGCCATGATAAACCGCGACCGTTTGCCATCGCGCCAACGCACATTTTCAATCAGCACCGCCATTGTTGCGGGTCGCCGCTCGCCCAAAGGCACTGGGCCTGCTGCCATCAGGTCCGCATGGCTTTGCGCGCCCTTGGCCATCGCTACGGCGCGAAATTGGCTGACCGGATGGGCGGCGAAGTAGAAGCCGAAGGCTTCTTTCTCACGCCCCATTTGTGCGCCCGCG
>JBGSSR010000011.1:0-3714 GCA_041736905.1 Sphingomonadaceae bacterium
AGCCTGCGTCGCGGGGTCTTCGGCATTGAAGATCGTGGGGAGGATGGGGGCGGTCATAGTGTTACTTCCTTATCAATCACGTGGCAGTTCCCGAATTTCCACCGTGCCGCCGCAGTCATATACCGGGTTGCCCGTCAAGAACCGTTGCGCATCGGCTAAATCCTTCGCCGTCACGCGGATGAAGCCGGTGAGGTGGGCGCTCTCCGCTCCCGCCGCGCCTTCACGCCGGAACGCCGCGCCTTTGCCTATTGAGCTGCCGCCCTGAAACGCGCCGCTGGTGTGGAGCATATCAAAATACGCCTCCCATGCGGCATCGGTCGGCGCGGTCGTCGTGTCGTCGTGCATCAGCAAGATAAAATCGTTCATCGCCGCCGCCCCCTTGTGCGCCTTAAGCCGCCCCAATTAATTCCCGCCCGATCAGCATCCGCCGGATCTCATTCGTGCCCGCGCCGATGTCGAGTAATTTGGCATCACGGAGATAGCGCTCCACCGGCCAATCCTTGGTATAGCCCGCGCCGCCCAATGCCTGCACCGCCTCACCAGCGACTTTGAAGGCGTTTTCGGATGCCAGCAAGATGACACCGGCGGCGTCAAAGCGCGTCGTTTGCCCCGCATCGCACGCCCGCGCGACGGCATAAGTGTACGCCCGCGCGGATTGCAGCGCGACGTACATGTCGGCGATCTTCGCCTGCATCAATTGGAACGCGCCGATGGGTTTGCCGAACTGTTGCCGCTCACGGACATAGGGGATGACGGTGTCGAGGCAGGCCTGCATAATGCCGAGTTGCAGGCCGGCGAGCACCACGCGCTCATAATCCAGGCCGCTCATCAACACGCCGACGCCGCCGTGCAGAGGCCCCATGATGCGGTCCTCACCCACGAAACAATCGTTGAACACCAGCTCCGCCGTGGGGGAACCGCGCATACCCATTTTGTCGATTTTCTGCCCGATGGAGAAGCCCCCGTCGCCTTTCTCAATCAGGAAAGCGGTGATGCCGCGTGACCCTTCGCCGGTTTTGGCATAAACGACCAATGTGTCGGCGCAGGTGGCGTTGGTGATCCAGAATTTGGTGCCGTTGAGGATGAAGCCGCCATCCGTGGGAACCGCCTTCAACTTCATCGACACCACGTCCGAGCCTGCGCCCGCTTCGCTCATGGCCAGCGACCCGACATGTTCGCCGCTAATGAGTTTGGGCAGATATTTCGCCTTTTGCTCTGGCGAACCCCATCGGCGGATTTGGTTGACGCATAGATTGCTATGCGCGCCATAGGACAGGCCAATCGACGCCGATGCGCGGCTGATTTCCTCCACAGCGATGACGTGGTCGAGATAGCCTAGGCCAAGGCCTCCGTCGTCCTCATCCACGGTAATCCCGTGCAGGCCAAGGTCGCCCATCGCCACCCACAATTCGTCCCGTGGAAACCAATCCTCCGCATCGGCGCGCGCGGCCAAAGGCGCGACTTTCTCATCGGCGAACCGCGCGGCGGCGTCGCGGATCATTTGGGCGGATTCGGGGAGGGCAAAATCAAAATCGGGCGTGGCGCGCATGGGCGGGTTCCTTTCCTAAGGCCAAGCAACCTAGCATCGAATTTGCGGGAATAAAACTTCGTATTTGGGTAATTATATTACGCCAAACTTCCGCCACTCCCGGCGTGCAGACGCCTTCGTTTGCAAGTCCTCATGGTGATAGCTGCGCTTTCGATCCTATAAGACAATGCCACATGGCCCACATCGCCCTTTTATGCCATAGCATCCGCTGCAAAGGGACAGACTTATGGCATTTACAACGGTTAAGGTGCTGGCGACGCATCAATGGAACGCGGGGCTTTTCTCATTCACGGTGTCACGGCCGCCATCTTTCCGGTTTAACAGCGGGCAGTTCGTCATGCTGGGCCTGATGGTGGATGGCAAACCATTGCTGCGCGCTTATTCGATCGCGTCGCCGACGTGGGATGAAAGCCTCGAGTTTCTCAGCATCATTGTGCCCGATGGTCCGCTCACCAGCCGCTTGTATAAGATAGTGCCGGGCGATGAAATCCTGCTGGGTGCCAAGCCGACCGGCACACTCACCATCGACACGTTATTGCCCGGTAGGCGGTTACACCTGATTGGCACCGGAACCGGCCTTGGCCCATGGATGTCGATAATCCGCGATCCAGACGTGTACGAGCGTTTTGAGACGATCACGGTGCAACATACCGTGCGCTCAATTGAGGATTTGGCCTATCGAGATATGCTGGAATCACTTTTGGAGCATGACCCCTTGGTCGCCGACATGGCGGCGGAGCAGCTTCGTTATGATCAATCGGTCACCAAATGCCCGACGTGGATTCACGAAAGCCGGCGTATCACGACGCGCATTGACGCGGGCGATTATCCCTTGGACCCCGAAATCGACCGCGTCATGCTGTGCGGTAGCATGGCGATGATAAAGGAGACGGCGGCGCAATTGGAGGCGTTGGGCTTTATTGAGGGCGCGCATTCGCACCCAGGCACCTATGTTCTGGAACGAGCGTTCGTGGGGTAAACACATCGACTCTCTTGCGGCGGGCGCGCCAGACACTATGCAGGTGTTCATAAAACGGAGAGAGACCCCATGAAAGCCTTCCCCAAATCCATGCGCCACCGCGCGACCTTTGCCGCGGTCTTGCTGAGCGCGACCGCGATGAGCACGGCGGCCCTGCCCGTTGCGGCGGAAAGCAGCGCTATCGCCACGACATTGGAGCAGGGTTTTGCCAACCCGCCGCAATCCGCCCGCCCGCGCGTGTGGTGGCATTGGATGAACGGCAATGTGACCAAGGACGGCATCAAAAAAGACCTGGAATGGCTGCACGGCATTGGCATCGGCGGGGTTCAGAATTTCGATGCCAGCCTGTCGACGCCGCAGATAGTCGATGAGCGCCTCGTCTATATGACCGACGGGTGGAAGGATGCGTTCCGGTTCGCGGTCAGCACGGCGGACAGCCTTGGTTTGGAATTCGCCATCGCCTCCTCCCCTGGCTGGTCGGTCACCGGCGGGCCATGGGTGAAGCCGGACGATGGCATGAAGAAACTCGTTTGGAGCGAGACGGAGGTTGCGAGCGGCAAAAAACTAACCGCGCCGATTGCCGCGCCGCCGACAGTGACCGGCACGTTTCTGGACGCGGGCGGGCTGGATTTTCATGCGCAATTGACCGAAACAGGGTCAGCGGTGCCGCGCGCCTATGGCAAACCGATTATGGTTTTGGCCGTGCCGGTAACGGCAAGCCCCCTCGCCGCGCCCGTCATTACGGATTCCGATGGCACGCCATTGGACGCGGCGGTGATAATCGACAATAGCCTCGCCACCGCAACCAAAATGGCAAAAGGCAGCGCGGATGCGCCCGGTTTCATCACGCTGACCTACCCGAAGCCGATTACTGTGCAATCGGCGCGGTTGTTCCTGCCGCACAGCAAATTGCCGTTTCGCGGGGCTGCGTATCAACCGTTATTAGAGGCAAAAGTCGGCGGCCAATGGACCAAAATTGCCGATTTCTACATCAACGAGGCCAGCTCCACCGCCGGTTTCGCGCCCGTCACGGCCAGCGAATTCCGCATGACATTGGCGCCCAACCCCACCCCGCGCCCGACGTTTGACAAGCCCGAAGAAGGCGCAATTCTCATCGATTTCTTCGCGCAAAAGCCGACAACGCATATCGATATTGCTCAATTGCAATTGATGGCCGAACCACGCC
>JBGSSR010000130.1:0-1549 GCA_041736905.1 Sphingomonadaceae bacterium
CATCAGTTGGTTGCCGTCGGAAAATGGTGTCATCTATTTGCGCTATGCCACGGCGTTCCGCCCTGGCGGGTTAAGCCCGTTTGTGAAAATCCCGCCGGTCGTGGTGGTCGATGACGATGAGGAGGACGATGCCACGGAGGCAGGCGTGCTCTTGTCCGATTCGGTGCAATCGCTGGACTTTGGCGCCCGCTTTGCCAGCGCGGATGGCGCATGGAAATGGAGCGGCAATGCGACGCTTTCCCGATGGAAAGATTTGCAATCGGACTATCTTTTGGAATACGGCCTTTTGGGCACGCGCAACGCCGGTGAGGCGTTGTTATTTGGACTGGGGATGCAGGGGGAGTTTAGCCCGACACCGGCGCTCACCCTGACCGCTGGGTTCAACTGGCAACATTCGCGGTTGGAACGGCCCGCTGCTTGGCTTGCCGGTGGTCATGAGTTTCCGTTGCCGGTCGTGCCGCCGGTGAAGGCAAGCGGTGGGGTAAGCTATCGCTTCCCCATTGGTGGTTGGGACATAAAGGCGGCGGCGCGGACCGATTTCCAAGGGCGGCGGCATTTGGCCATCGACCCCCAAATCAACCGCAGCAGCGCGCCTTATGCCCTGACCTCGTTCAATCTGTCCGGTCGCAATGGGCCGTGGCACGTTAATCTTGGCATCGATAATGCGTTGAACAGCAAGGCGGATACGTTCCCTTACGGCAACAGCTTCGCCATTCAGGACGCGCCGCAATATACGCCGGTCAAGCCGCGCACCGTGCGCCTATCGCTGCGCTACGATTGGTAATCACCGCGTCCCGAATTTGCGTTCAACCCGTATCCCGATCTCGCCTAGAAATCCGGTGGGCAATATGCCGCCGGCGCAGATGATGACGCCGTCATTGTCGATGCGGCAATGGTCGTTGTCGGCGGTGATCGTCACGCTGCCTTCGTCAATCGCGTTCACTTTGGAATTAAGCAATACGTTCAAATTCCCCGCCGCCGCCATCGATTCCACCCGGTCGCGGTTTTTCTGTCGCGCGCGGGAAAAGGCATCGCCGCGATAGGATAATGTGACGGTGGTGCCCGGTTGTTCGGCCAAGCTACACGCCGCCTCCAACGCGCTATCGCCGCCGCCGACGACCAACATATGCTTGCCCTGAAACTCGCCAGCGTCGTTGAGGCGATAGGCGACCTTGGCCAAATCCTCACCTATGACATCCAACGTCCGCGGTGTCCCGCGCCGCCCGATGGTGAGCAAAACCTTGCGCGCGCGATAGCTGCGTTGGCTCGATTGGATGAGGAAGCCGGTGTCGGTTTCCACGATGGACAGGATTTGCTCCTGATAACGAATGTTGAGGTCGTATGTGTCCACCGCATCCGACCAGAATTCCAGCAGTTCCTCCTTACGCACTTCGCCGAATTTGGTTTTGCCGATGAGAGGTAAAATGGCGGGCGCGGTCATGACCAACTTGCCGCGCGGATAATGCGCGACCGTGCCGCCCATAGTGTCCTGCTCAATGGTGCAATAGCGCAACCCCTTTTCCACCGCGCCCAAGGACGCCGAAATTCC
>JBGSSR010000136.1:0-11281 GCA_041736905.1 Sphingomonadaceae bacterium
AGGCTGCTGCTGCTGAAGCCGCTGCTGCCCCTGCTGTTGAAGAAGTTGCGGAAGAAGCCGCTCCTGCTGCTGAAGAAGCCCCTGCTTCCGAAGAACAGGCAGAAGGCTAAGTCTTGGCCAACGTATCGCCCCCTGTTACCCCAAGCGTCACGCTGGCCGTCATCATCGGCGCGCATGGGATACAGGGGGAGGTGCGCGTTAAATTGTTCTGCGACGACATCGCCAATTTGAAGGCGCATAAGTCTTTTAATGGCGGTAAACTCACCCCCACGTCGCTGCGCCCGAATAAGGACGGCGCGCTGGCTCGCTTTGCCGAGGTGACCGACCGCAATGCGGCGGAAAAAATGCGGGGCATGGAACTCACCGTGCCGCGTGAGGCGTTGCCCCCGCTGGCCGAGGGCGAATATTACCACGTCGATCTGCTGGGCCTGCCCTGCGTGTCCACCGATGGCGCGGAATTGGGCGAATGCGTGGCCGTCGATAACTTCGGCGCGACCGATGTGCTGGAAATCCGCAAACCCGATGGCAAGACCTTCATGGTCCCGATGACGCCAAACGCGGTGCCCGAATGGGATGCGGCGCGTATCCTTATCAACGCGGCGTTTGTGGATTAGGGCGATGGCGCGCACCGCCTTCGTTTCCGATATTCATGGCAATCTGCTGGCCCTGCAAGCGGTGGTCGCCGATGCGGAAGGCCGCGGCGTCGGTGCGTTCGTCAACTTGGGCGATATCGTGTCCGGCCCGATGTGGCCCGCAGAGACCGCCGACTACCTGATGGCGCGCGATTGGCCGACAATTGCGGGCAATCATGAGCGGCAGGTTTTGACTTTGCCCGATAAGAAATTAAGCCGCGCCGACCGCTTTACCAAGGCGGCTTTGAGCGACGCGCATAAGGCGTGGATGGCGGCGCTCCCCGTGGATTTGTGGCTCAGCGACGACATTTATTGCACCCATGCGCGGCCGGGCAATGACCATGAATATTGGCTGGAAACCGTAACCAAAGACGGCCTTCGCCCCGCCAGCGAGGCGGAGATTGTTGCGCGCATGGGCGACTGCCGCGCCGCACTGACCTTCCACGGCCATTCGCATTTGCCGCGCATGGTGGAGCTGTTCGATGGCCGGATTATCGTCAATCCGGGCAGCGTGGGCCTGCCCGCCTATGCCGATGACGAACCCTTCGCGCATGCGGTGGAGACCGGCGGTCCGGATGCTCGCTATTGCATTTATGACGATGTGTCCGAGGAAGTGACGTTCCACGCCGTCGCCTATGATCACGAGGCCGCCGCGCGCAAAGCGGAGGCCGAGGGGCTGGACGCATGGGGCCGGTATTTGCGGGAGGGGTTGGCGCGCTAGACGCCTAACACGCCCGCGCCTATCTCGCGCCCCATGTCACCGAATACTCCATATCCTGCCGATAGGCCATTGGGCCGATGCTGTGGTAGAAGGTATAGACGCCGGTTTTGGGCACGACGACGCTCAATGTGCCCTTCTGCTTCCCGCTCACGCGGCGCATATTGGGGGAGAAATTAATCCCCGGCCACGGCGCAATATCGATGAACACATTGCCGGCAAAGCCCGGTTTGCTGTCCACCTCATAATCGATGAAGGCGGTTTGCCCCTTGAACAGCACCATATGCCGCGCGCCAAAGCCGCCCATGTTTTGGACGATGCCGTCGCGCTCATAGCCATAGGTGCCCAGATACGGAAAGGCGGCGGAAATATAGGCAAGCAGCCACAGGACAAACGCGCCCGCAATCCATTTCATGCTGATGGTGAACAACGTCCGCCCACGGCCATAATCGCGGTCGTTGTAGCCATCATGATTGGGCTGCGGCCCCGCGAGCATATCGATGAACGCCATGCTTTGGCGCGATTCCCCTCGGCGGCGGGATTCCACGTCCATGCCGTCGTCCATCATCGAATCCGCGATCTCAAACCATCCCATGGGGCGCAGTGTAGCAGGCTTTGCTTATCAAGTGATTGACAAGCGGGCGGGGCGCGGCGAAGTTTGGGTTACGCCTTATCTACGCACGGGATAAATATGACGATGACCGAAAAGCTGAAGCAAAATTGGTTTTGGCCCGTCGCGGCTGTGCTGTGGGTTGCCGTGTGGGCGATAGTGCGGCTGCAACCGTCGGCGGTTCCGGCGCAGTTTGAATATGCCCTATTGGCCGATGTGTTCATCACCATGCCGTTGCTATTGTGGCTGTGTTATCGTGCGCAATTGCCGATGAAGGCGCTGCTGCTTCGCATGGCGGGCGTTATCGGGCTTGGCATTTGGCTGGCATCCAAAATGCTGGCCCCTGAACAGCAAACTATTCTGCCGCAATTGGGTGTCCTGCGCAATATTGGCCTTGGCGTGGTAATTGTCATTGAAATGTGGCTGTTCGTGTCGATTGTGAAAATCGTGTTCAAGAAAGAAACCACGACGGACGCTTTGGTTGAAAAAGGCGTGCCGGAGGTTATGGCGAAGCTCATGCTGCTGGAGGCACGGTTTTGGCGTTGGGTGTTTGGGTGGTTTAAAAAATGATCGCGGTTGCCTTCGCCTTTGATTAATGGCGCGCATCGCATAAGAAAGCGAGGCTGGCCGATTGGGTCTGGTATTCGCAAAAAAGGGTTGGCGCGGTAATGTGGGTTATTGGGGCCATTCTGTTCATTTTGCCCATCGTAGGCGCGGGTTTAGGCTGGATGCTGTGCCGCCGGTTTTCGCGGGGTGTTAGCGTCCTTATTGGCTGGCTTCTCGGCACCGCCTTTGCGCTTGGCCCGATGTACTCTATTTTTATGGGTGAAACCGACGGCAGTGTTATCGATAAATTATGGTATGTGCGGTTGATGGTGTTGCCAAGCAGCGGGATCGCCCTTGTCGCCGCTTTCCTGTTCAACTTGCGGCAGGCCAAATGACCTTCCACGCCGTCCCCCTAACCCTATACCCCGAAATGTTCCCCGGCCCGCTTGGCGTGTCGATGGCGGGTAGGGCGCTGGCCGAGGGGCGGTGGGCTTGCGCGCCTATCCAGATCCGCGATTTTGCGACCGACAAGCATAAGAGCGTCGATGATACGCCGGCGGGCGGCGGCGCGGGGATGGTTTTGCGGGCCGATATTCTCGCGCAAGCGGTCGATGCGGCGGCGGAAAAGCACCCTGACCTCCCCATCCTCGCCATGACGCCGAGGGGAACCCCCATCACGCAGGCCAAGGTCCGCCACCTGTCGCAAGGCCCCGGCGCGATTATCCTGTGCGGGCGGTTTGAGGGGTTTGACGAACGCCTGTTCGATGCTCGCCCCCAAATAGAGCAAATCTCCATGGGCGACATCGTCCTGTCCGGCGGGGAAATGGGCGCTTTATTGCTACTTGATGCTTGCATTCGGCTGCTTCCCGGCGTAATGGGCGCGACCTTAAGCGGAGAAGACGAGTCGTTCGAAAACGGGCTGCTCGAATATCCGCAATATACCCGACCCCAAATGTGGGAAGGGCGCACGATCCCTGAAGTGCTGCGATCGGGGGATCATGCGAAGATTGACGCTTGGCGGAAACGCCAATCGGAGGTCGATACTCGGTCACGCAGGCCGGACCTTTGGGACCGTCATCAGGACGGTCGGGACCAGCCTGCCTCTGATGCGCGGCGAAAAACAAAGGACTGACAACGATGAACATCGTTCAGCAAATCGAGGCCGAACAAATCGCGGCTGCAAACAAAGATATTCCCGCATTCCGCGCGGGCGACACGTTGCGCGTTGGCGTGCGCGTGGTTGAGGGTGAACGCACCCGCGTCCAAAACTTTGAAGGCGTGTGCATTGCACGCTCCAACAAGGGCATGGGCAGCAACTTTACCGTGCGCAAAATGTCGTTCGGTGAAGGTGTGGAGCGTGTGTTCCCATTATACTCGCCCAACGTCGAATCGATCACCGTGGTTCGCCGTGGTGTCGTGCGTCGTGCGAAGCTTTACTACCTACGTGGTCGCACCGGTAAACGGGCGCGCATCGTGGAACGCCGCGACGCCAAGCCGACTGCATAGGGTTTTTACCCAATCGCATTAATGCAAATTCGGAAAAGGGCGTTGAGGGCAGTTTAGGCTGACCCCCGACGCCCTTTCTTGCGTTTGGCTTTCGCTTTGCGTGGGGTCTGTTAAGGTGGCGGCAGTTTGCAAGAGGGAGCGTTTTTCATGACCTATCGTTTGGTTTTCCGCGCCGCATTATTGGCGGGTGCCATGTGCGCCGCGCCTGTTATGGCGAATGGCCCCGCTACCCCGTCGGAAGCTGCACCCGCGATGGCGGAGGATAGCGTCCGCAATCCCGCCGTTGTCATTATTGAGGAACCCATGCCCGCGCAAAAATCGCTCACCTTGCAGGCCGTGTTCGGCTCCCCCAGTCTGAATGGCCGTGCGCCGATGGGGTTGAAGCTCTCCCCCGATGGCACGCTCGTCACCTCGCTCCGCCCGCGCGCGGATGAGGGCAACCGCATGGACCTGTGGGCGATGGATACCGCGACGGGCGAGGAATTCATGCTGGTCGATAGCAAGAAAGTCGGCACCGGCTCAGCATTGTCCGAAGAAGAAAAGATGCAACGGGAACGCGCACGTATCGGCGGGCTGTCTGGCATTGTCACCTATGAATGGACGCCCGATGGGCGGTTTATCCTCGTGCCGTTGGATGGTGACCTGTACTTGAAGGTCCCTAATGGTGGGTCCGCCCGCCTGACCAACAGTGAGGCAGGCGAACTCAACCCTGCGATTTCTCCCAAGGGTTCCTATTTCAGCTTCGTGCGTGATGGCGCGGTCTTTGTGGGCACCGTCAGCGGCTTGACGGATCTGTCGCCGGAGGCTGTGTCGTCGAAAAATATGATGGTCCTGCCGGGCGAACCCACGCAAATCACGCCGCCTGAGGCCGCCGCCACTATCTCATGGGGCACCGCCGAGTTTGTCGCGCAGGAGGAAATGGACCGCCTGACCGGCTATTGGTGGTCGCCCGATGATGCCTATATCGCTGTGCAGCGCACCGATGAAGCCCCCGTCGGCATCGTCACCCGCGCCGCCATTGGCGCGGATGGCACGACCGTATACAACCAACGCTACCCCGCCGCCGGCACACCCAACGCCTTGGTCGAACTCTATGTGATGAAGCCCGATGGCAGCGCCCGCGTGCAGGTCGATTTGGGGTCGGACACCGACATTTATCTCGCCCGCGTCCATTGGGCTGGCGATGGCAAGACATTGTATGTCCAACGCCAAAGCCGTGACCAGAAAACGCTCGACCTCCTCGCCGTGGACCCCGCGACCGGCGCGTCGAACATCGTGTTCACCGAAAAGGCATGGAAAGAGCAAAGCTGGCTCAACCTGTCCAACGTTTTCCGAACGCTCGACGATGGCCGGATTTTATGGTGGAGTGAGCGCGATGGCTTTGGCCACCTCTACACCTACAAAAGCGGCAAGTTCACGCAACTGACCAAGGGTCCGTGGGTCGTCCACGGCGTCGTCGGCGTGGACCAGAAGCAGGGCGTCGTCTACTTCACCGGCAACCGCGAAACGCCGATTGAGAAGCAGCTTTATCGCGTGTCCTTAAAGGGCGGCAAAGTCGAGCAATTGACCGAAAACGGCTATTGGAATGAGGCCGTGATGGACGGAGCAGCGTCGCGCATTATCGTCACGCGGTCGAACGTCAACCAACCGCCTCAAACGTATCTGGCGGACAAGGACGGCACGCGCATCCGCTGGATTGAGGAAAACCGGCTGGATGGCGCGCACCCCTACGCGCCGTATCTGGATAGCCACCAACCCACGACCTTCGGCACGATCACCGCCGCCGATGGCCAGACCCTGCATTATTACATGATCCGTCCGGCGGAGGACAGCAGCGGCGCGCGGCGTCCCGTCTGGTCGCAACATTATGGCGGGCCGGGGGTGCAGCGCGTCACCAACCAGTGGAAGGGCGCTTTGCCGCAATTCCTCGTGGACCAGGGCTATATCTTCTTCGAACTCGACAACCGCGGCATGAGCGGGCGGGGCAAGGCGTTTGAAGACCCGATCTATCACGCCATGGGCACGGTGGAGGTCGCCGACCAATTGGCGGGCGTCGATTATGTGAAGACTTTGCCCGATGTCGATCCCGATAAGATCGTGACCTACGGCTGGTCCTATGGCGGATACTTGACGCTGATGCTGCTGCAAAAGGCACCCGGCGTGTTTGCGGCGGGCGTTTCGGGCGCGCCGGTCACCGATTGGAAACTATACGATACGCATTACACCGAACGCTATCTGGGCGACCCCAATGCGGTGGATGTAAGTTACTTTCAATCTGGCGCGCTGGACCAATCGGGCGACATTGTCGATCCCTTGCTCATCATCCACGGCATGGCGGATGATAATGTCGTGCTCGACAACGCCACCAAGATAATCGCCAAGATGCAGGCCAATGGTCAGGTTTTTGAGATGGCGCTTTATCCGGGGAAGGCGCATGGCCTGTCCGGCAGCATGGCGCATAGTTACAAAATGACCTTGCAATTTTTCGACCGCGCCTTGGATGCGGTTGATGACAAACGAGACGCTGAACAAAGGGAACAAGACTAATGGGTTATAAAGTTGTCGTCGTAGGGGCCACCGGCAATGTGGGCCGCGAAATGTTGAACATTTTGGCGGAGCGCACCTTCCCCATTGATGAAATCGCCGCCGTCGCATCGTCGCGCTCCGCAGGGTCCGAGGTCGAATTCGGCGACACCGGACAGATGTTGAAAGTGCAGAATATCGAGCATTTCGACTTCACCGGATGGGACATGGCGCTCTTTGCCGCTGGCAGTGGCCCGACGCAAATTTACGCGCCCAAGGCGGCGTCGCAAGGCTGCGTTGTCATCGACAACAGCTCGCTGTATCGCATGGATCCCGATGTGCCGCTCATCGTACCAGAGGTGAATCCAGAGGCCATCGACGGCTATACCAAGCGCAACATCATCGCCAACCCCAATTGCTCGACCGCGCAAATGGTTGTGGCGTTGAAGCCGTTGCACGATGCCGCCGTGATTAAGCGCGTCGTGGTCAGCACCTACCAATCCGTGTCCGGCGCGGGCAAGGAAGGGATGGACGAACTGTTCGAACAAACGCGCGCGATCTTCGTCAATGACGAAAAATCGGTGAAGAAATTCACCAAGCAAATCGCGTTCAACGTCATCCCGCACATCGACGTGTTCCTGGACGATGGTTCGACCAAAGAAGAATATAAAATGGTCGTGGAAACGAAGAAAATCCTCGACCCGAAAATCAAGGTCACCGCGACCTGCGTGCGCGTGCCGGTGTTTGTCGGTCACTCCGAAAGCATCAATATCGAGTTTGAAAATGAGCTTTCGGCTGATCAGGCCCGCGACATCTTGCGGGAGGCTCCCGGCATCATGGTGATCGATAAGCGCGAGGATGGCGGCTATGTCACCCCCGTCGAATGCGTGGGCGACTATGCGACCTTTATCAGCCGCATTCGCGATGACAGCACGGCGGACAACGCCATCAACCTGTGGTGCGTATCCGACAACCTGCGCAAGGGCGCGGCGCTCAACGCGGTGCAAATCGCGGAACTCTTGGGCCGCCGGCATTTGAAAAAGGGTTGAAAGCGCATCTAGCCCCTCCTCTTTAGAGGAGGGGTTGGGGTGGTGGGCAAGGGTGCGTGGTGGGCAACGTTGCGGGACACCACCCCGCTGCGACTAAGCCGTCAACGGCTAAGTCTCGCTACCCCTCCTCTGAAGAGGAGGGGTGAAGACGGCAAAAGGAACTTCAATGACCCACACCACCACCCGCATGGAAAGCTTCGACGGCGTGGAACTCGCCGTGCATGAAATGCTGCCGGTGGGCGGGCATAGTGCGCGGACGGTGTTGCTCCTCCACGGGCTGTTCTCCAATGCGGATACCAATTGGATTAAGTACGGCCATGCCGCGAAACTCGCCGCCGCCGGTTTCCGCGTCATCATGCCTGACTTGCGCGCGCATGGGGAGAGCGCCGCGCCGCAGGAGGCCGATGCCTATCCTATGGACGTGTTGGTGCGCGATATCCGGCATTTGATTGCGCAGTATGAGCTAACCGACTTTGACCTTGGCGGATTTTCGCTGGGCGCACGCACCACCGCTCGCCTCCTCGCAGACGGTGTAGAGCCGCGCCGCGCCATCCTTGCCGGAATGGGCATGGAAGGCCTGACCGGATGGAACCGGCGCAGCGCCTTTTTCCTCCGCGTCATCGACCGTTTTGACGAAGCCAAACGCGGCGAGCCGGAGTGGATGGCCATTCAGTTCATGAAAACCACCGGCATGGATAAAGTCGCGGCGGGACATTTGCTGCGCTCCATCCCCGACACCGCAATCGAGGATTTCGGCGCGGTCGATATGCCGGTTTTGGTGCTATGCGGCGCGGATGACCGCGACAATGGCGACCCCGCGAAGCTGGCGGAGGCACTGCCCAACGCCACGCTCACCTTCATCCCCGGCACGCATATGAGCAGCGTGGTGCAGAGCGAAATGGGCGATGCGATGGTGGGGTTTTTGGCTAAACTTTTAGCCTCTCCTCTTTAGGGGAGGGGCAACGAGACTTACGAACTCGTTCGTTAGTCGCAGTGGGGTGGGGGCTATCGGCCTTGCGCTGCCCTTCGGCCCCCCACGCGCCATCACTCCCCCACCCCCAACCCCTCCCCTGAAGGGGAGGGGCTTAAAATTTTACCGAAACGGCGGCTCATCAAACGCCCGTAACTTCCGGCTATGCAATTTCGCACCTTCATCGCGTAGCTTTTCGCACGTGCGAATACCGATTTGCAAATGCGCGGCGATGGCTTCTTCGTAGAAGCGGTTGGCTTGGCCCGGCAATTTGATTTCGCCGTGCAGCGGCTTGTCCGACACGCAGAGCAACGTGCCATAGGGCACGCGGAACCGGTATCCTTGCGCCGCGATCGTCGCGCTTTCCATTTCGATGGCAATCGCGCGGCTTTGGCTGAAGCGCAGCGCGCTTTTGGAATAGCGCAATTCCCAATTGCGGTCGTCGGTCGTCACCACGGTCCCCGTGCGCATCCGGCGCTTCAGGTCCGCGCCGCTTTCGCCGGAAATCTCCTCCGCCGCCGATGCCAGCGCCGTCTGCACCTCGGCAATCGGCGGGATCGGGATTTCGGGCGGCAGGACTGCGTCCATGATGTGATCATCGCGCAAATAGGCATGGGCGAGCACATAATCGCCAATCTTCTGCGTCGCGCGCAGGCCGCCGCAGTGGCCGATCATCAACCACACCTCGGGCCGCAACACGGCCAGATGGTCGGTGATGGTCTTGGCATTGCTGGGCCCGACGCCGATATTGACCAGCGTGATGCCGGTCCCATTGGGCGCAATCAAATGGTACGCGGGCATTTGGTGCCGCCGCCACGTGCTATCCGCGACCAAGGCGGTGGCGTCCACATCGGGGCTTTCGATATAGAGCCCACCCGCACCGGACAGAGCGGTATAATGGCCATTGCCGACTTGGCGAGCGCCCCATGCAACAAATTCATCGACGTAGCGGTGGTAGTTGGTGAAGAGGATATACCGCTGCACATGTTCCGGCGGGGTGCCGGTGTAGTGGCGCAGGCGCGCGAGGCTGAAATCCGTGCGCAATCCGTCGAACAGCGACAGGGGGTGCGGCTCCCCATCGGGCAGGTCGAGCAGGCCATCGGCGGTCTCATCACCAATGCGCGACAGTTCGGTCGCGGGGAAATGCCGCGCCAGCTCCATCGCCTGCACATCGCCAAGGTCTAGGCCGTCAAGGACGTAAGGAAAGGGCATTTCCTGCGCCGACGGGCGGACGGTAATCACGACCTCATATTGCTGGATGAGCAGCGAAAGCTGATCTTCCAGATAGTCGCGGTAGAGCGCCGGCTGCGTTACCGTGCTGGCAAAGGTGCCGGGATATTCGATGCGCCCGAACGCCAGATTATGGCGCACCTTGCGGTCCTTACCCGCATAAGTGACGACCAGTTCGGGATAGCAATAACGCCGGTCGGTGCGATGCGCGGGGTCGGGCTTGCGGTCATGTTCAAGAAAGGCACGCATGTCGGCGCGCAGACACGCGACGGCATCGTCGAACTGCTTTTGCAGCGAGTCAATTATGAACGGAATGTCGGAAAGCGTTGCCGCAGTATCGGTGATTTGTGTTTGCATAGCCCAAAATGCCGAAGATGGGGGCCATGGTCAAGGGGGGCGTAAAGGAGTGCAAGAAAATCCTCCCCAACATGGGCCCAACATGGGGAGGTGGCAGTCCGTAGGACTGGCGGAGGGGTATCAACCTCGGGTTTTAACCCCTCCACCGCTTCGCGGTCCCCCTCCCCATAATGGGGAGGATTGATCGCTTACAATTGACCCAACATATAATCTGCGCTCGACACGTTGAAATCGCCCGGCGCTTCGACGTTCAGTTGCTCGACCACGCCGTCGTTGACGACCATGGAGAACCGTTGGCCGCGCTTGCCCATGCCGAATCCGGTGCCGTCCATGACGAGGCCCAGCCCTTCGGCCAATTCGCCATTGCCGTCGGCCAGCATGGTGATGTCGTCGCTGCCCGATGCCTTGCCCCATGCGCCCATGACGAAGGCGTCATTGACCGCGGTGCACGCGATGGCGTCGATGCCCTTCGCCTTCAAATCGGCGGCTTTATCAACAAAGCCGGGAAGGTGCTTGGCGGAGCAGGTGGGGGTGAATGCGCCCGGAACGCTGAACAGTGCGACGCGACGCCCTGCGAAGAAATCGGCGGCATCGACCTTGTTCGGGCCGTCGCCGGTGACTTGCATCAGGGTCGCGGATGGGATTTTGTCGCCTACTTGGATGGTCATTTTGGTCTCCTTTGACTCACGTGTTTTGATTGCCCGTGCAACTTAGGGGATGCGGGCGCGGGAACAAGGGGCAAAACGAGAGGCAGGGCGATTGGTTGCGTCGGAGTCTCCCCCTAACGTAAACGGAAGGCACTTGACGTTTACGTTAGGGTTAGCGCATAAGGGGCGCATGGAACACGCCGCCACCATCACCGATTCGCCATCCCATACGCCGCACCACGCCGGATACCTATCCGAACGCGCCAGCATCGACACGCCGCACGCGCTGGATCAGACGCAGTTTTCGATTTCGGACTTGAGCCAGGAATTCGACGTCACCGCCCGCGCGCTGCGTTTTTATGAGGACGAAGGCCTGATCTTCCCGCAACGCAAAGGCACCGTGCGCATTTATTCCACCCGCGACCGCGCGCGGCTGGCGTGGATTTTGCGGGGCAAGCGCGTCGGATTTTCGCTGGCCGAAATTCGGGAGATG
>JBGSSR010000137.1:0-15016 GCA_041736905.1 Sphingomonadaceae bacterium
GGGCGGCGGCCTGTCCGACATTGCGTGGCGCGTGTTGTGCGCAGGCGAAGCGATTGGCGCGGCGGAAAAGGGGCTTGGCTGGCCCACGCGCTCGGCGAAGTTGGTGTTGACGTTGGCGCTCGACCGGTTGGCGGAATATTATCGCGTGCGGTGAAACGCGAAGCCTGTGCTATGCGTTAGGTCTGCACACGACAAAGGGAAGATTATGGCGCGCAAGGGTAACGAACCGGCAGATTGGATGGCGCTGGGCTTTAACAGTTGGATGCTGGGCATGGAATCCGCGTGGGTCATCCAATTGCGCTTAATGAAAATCGCGGCGGGCGGCGCGGCGGGCAAGGCCGAGGCGAGCCGCATGGTGAGCGAGAAGGTCGCGGCGAATATCGACTTGGCCGGTAAAATGGCGACGGGCCGCATAGGGTCTGGCGGCACGAAAACGGCGGAGGCGATTGTGAAGCACTACGCGGGGCCGGTGAAGGCCAATGCGCGGCGGCTTTCTAAAAAATAATGGCCGAACCTACGCGTTAAGCGCATCGACCATTTCGGCGAGTTCCAGCCAGCGCATTTCGGCGGTGTCCTTCTCCTCCGTCCACGCGGTGACGGCGGCCATTAATTTTTGGAAGCGCGCGGGGTCTTTGGAATACAGCGCCGGGTCGGCCATTTCCGCCTCCGCCTTCGCCACCATCGCGTCGAGTTTTTCGATGCGTTTGGGCAATTCGTCAAAATCGCGTTGGTCTTTGAAGGACAATTTGGCGGCCTTGGGCGGAGGCGGTGCGGCCTCGACCGCTACGGCCTTCTTCGGAGCATTGGAGGCGCGGCGTACGGTGCGTTTAGCTTCCCAATCGGCATATCCGCCGACGATGGCATCGACCACGCCGGAGCCATCAAGGCCCAGCGTCACGGTCACTGTCTTGTCCAGAAAATCGCGGTCGTGGCTGACGATCAGGACGGTGCCATCGTAGTCGGAAATCACCTCTTGCAACAAATCCATCGTTTCTAAGTCAAGGTCATTGGTCGGCTCATCGAGCACGAGGAAGTTGGAGGGACGCGCAAATTCGCGCGCGAGCAGGAGGCGGGAGCGTTCCCCGCCCGATAATGTGCCCACCCGCGCCTCAATCAATGCCGGGTCGAACAGGAATTCCTTTAAGTAGCCCTGCACATGCTTGCGCACCCCGCGCACGTCGATCCAGTCGCTGCCATCGGCCAGCACGTCGCGCACTTGCTTTTCGGGCTGCATCAATTTGCGTTGCTGATCGATGATAATGCCGGTCAGCGTTTTGGCACGGTTGACCTTGCCCGTATCGGGTTCCATTTCACCGGTGAGTAGTTTCACTAAAGTGGTTTTCCCCGCGCCATTCGCGCCGACAATGCCAATGCGGTCGCCGCGTTGGATGCGGATGGAAAAGTCCTTGATAATGTCGCGGTCCCCGAAGGATTTGTTCACATGCTCTGCGACAATCACCGATTTCGTTTTGCTGTCATCGCTGGATATGCCCAGCTTCGCCGTCCCTGTCACGCCGGTCATAGCAGCGCGGGCTGCGCGCATTTCCCATAGCTTGGCCAGCCGCCCCTGATTCCGTTTGCGCCGTGCGGTCACCCCGCGTTCCAGCCAGTGCGCCTCAATCTTCAACTTCGCGTCCAATTTATCGGCCGCCCGCGCTTCCTCGGCGTATACCTTTTCCATCCACGCGTCATATCCGCCAAAGCCGATTTCATTGCGCCGCAATCCGCCACGGTCCAACCAATAAGTTTGTTTGGTCAGTCGCGTCAGGAACGTCCGGTCATGGCTAATCACCACAAACGCGCCGTTATAGCGTTGGAGCCATCCCTCCAGCCATTCGATGGCGGCCAAGTCTAAATGGTTTGTCGGCTCGTCGAGCAGGAGGATGTCCGGCTCACTCGCTAATGCGCGGCAAATCGCGGCGCGGCGGCGCTCACCTCCACTGGCGGTTTTGGCTTCGCGGTCGAGGTCAATGCCCAATTGGTCGGCAATCGCGCGGCATTCATGCTCCGGCGGGGCAGGGGCATCGCCCTCGCGCTCCGCGACGCAAAAATCGATCAGGCGGTTGTAGGCCGACAAATCGGGGTCTTGTTCCAGGAACACCACATGTGTCCCCGGCACAATCGAACGCACGCCCTTATCCGCGTCCAACCGTCCCGCGATTAGGCGCAGCAATGTCGTCTTACCCGCGCCGTTTCGCCCGATTAACGCCAGCCGGTCGCGCGGGCCGATGTGCAGGTCAATATCGCGGAACAGCCATCCGCCGCCTTGGACAAGGCCAAGGCCTTCATAGGATAAAAGGGGTGGTTGAGACATGGCCGTGCGCTTAGCGCAGGGCTGGCCAAGGAGCAAGAGGCGCGGGCAAGGTGGAACGGACGTGCCCGCGCTTCGTTCATATTCCATACCAATGCGCCCGCGTAATGGAAATCAAGCCGTCCCATTTGGCGGCGCAATTGGGGGGCCAATATTTATGAAAGGCAGTATGCAACATGCTACGCAAACTTCTCCTATCGACCGCTTTGGTCGCTTTGCCAATGACCCTATCGTTCACAGTGCCGGTGTCCGCCGCAATGGCTGATGGTGTCACCTACACCGCAAATGCGCCGGTCATTGAGCTGTCCGTCACCGAAACCGTGAAGTCGGTGCCCGATATGGCGACCATCTCCACCGGCGTGGTGGGCAAGGGCGCAACCGCGCAGGCCGCATTGCAACAGGCCAGCGTTCGCACAGATTCGCTGCTGAAAACGCTGAAAATATTCAACATCGCCGATAAGGACATCCAAACCGCGCAATTCAGCGTGGGGCAGGACTATGACTATAGCGGCGCAAAACCGCGCCTGATCGGGTATCAGGCGTCGTCCACTTTGTCCGTAACGGTGCGCGATTTGGGGCAGTTGGGCAAAATCCTGGACGCCTTGGCCGGAGCAGGGGCGACCGACATCAATGGGCCAACGTTCGCTATGGCCGATGACACCCCGCAACGCAGCGAAGCGCGGCGCTTGGGCCTTGACGCTATGTTGGTGCAGGCGCGCGATTATGCGCGCTGGGCCGGGTATGATGATGTGCGCATCATCTGGGTGACCGAGGATATTCAGGTCGGCGGCGGCTATCCTCCCCCGATGCCGATGATGGCGAAGGCGGAAATGGCCGCCGATGCCACCATGCCGATAGCGCCCGGCGAAGTCGGCACCATGTTGATGGTCCGCGCGAAGTTTGAGATGGTGAAGAAGTAACCCTTTTGAGCGATTGATTTTAGGAGGGCGGGGCAGCGATGTTCCGCCCTTTTTTTTGGCCTTTTTTTTGCTTTCCAATCGCGCGCGCCATAGCCATGATGATTGCGGCCAAGCCCTTTTGTGGGCGGTCGGCAAATATGAGGGAGAGCAAGGATGCGCAAAGGGTTGATGTTGGCGGCGGCACTGATGATGCTAGTGGGGAGCATGGTCCCGATGCAAGCGGCGGGGGCGGAAGTCACCTATGCTGCGCAGGGGCCGGTGGTGGAGCTTAGCCTTTATTCAACTGTAGAATCGGATGCCGATTTGGCGACCATCACCATCGGCATCGCCGAAAAAGGAGCCACTTCGCAAGCCGCATTACAGGCAGCGACTGTTAAAGCTGAGGCTGTATTAGCGGTAATCAAACCTTATGCCGATTCGCCCGACGATCTTGAACTGCAAGATATTTCAGTGCGGGAACTTTACGATTGGGAGGATGACAAGAAAGTCAGTCTAGGGTTCGGAGCCTCCGCGCGCTATTCCATCAAGGTTCGCGACTTTGACAAAATAAACGGTCTGCTGGCTGCAGCCACTAAGGCCGGTGCGGCTAGTGTCGATGGACCTAACTTTGATTTGGAAAGTAAGGCCAACGCCGAGGCGCAAGCGCGCAAGCAGGGGTTGGACACGCTGATGATGCGTGGACGCGCCATTGCGCAGTCTGCGGGATATTCAGACGCTAAGCTCATTTGGTATAGTGAAGAAATCGAAATGACAGAAGTAGCATATGCAGAAGCTGCCGTGGCTGAGGCTGCCGATGCTTCTGCGGAGGAGCCTGAACCCAAACTTGAAATCATGCCAGGCAAAATCACAACATCAGTGCAACTCAAGGCCACATTCGAAATGGTCAAAAATTAACCACTCCTACCCGCCGCGCCCCGTTCCTTGGCGCGGCGGGCAACGCCCCATTCCTGTCACCCGACAAAACGCGCCATTCACATCTTGTTCAATGCAATGGGTTTAGGCATAAAACCATGATGAAAAAGGTCGCTCTTGCTCTCTTCGCTCCCCTGTCGCTGGTGATGATTACCGGCGCGATGGGTGTTTCCATCGCCTCGCCCTTGCTGGCTAAGGATAAGAAGGACGGGCAAACCGCCGTGCGCGAACAGCGGGAAAAGGGCCAAGTGATGAGCCTGCGCCAAATCGAGGGCCGCGTCGTGCCGCAGATGCAGGGCATGGAATATCTGGGCTTTGATGACTATGACCAGAACGAGCAAATGTACCGGCTTCGATTCATAGAGGGCAACCGCGTGCGCTTCGTCTATGTCGATGCCGTCACGGGCCGCGTGGTGCGGGTAAGATAAGCCAATTGCCAAAGGGCCGTGCGCGCCCTAGTTTGCGGGCAACATTTATAAACATCGAGGGGCGAACATGCGCATTTTAATCGTTGAGGATGAACCCACGCTGGGCCAGCAGTTGAAAACCACGTTGGAGCAGACAGGCTATGCCGTGGACCTGTCTACCGATGGGGAGGACGGCCATTTCATGGGCAGCACCGAGGATTATGACGCGGTGATTTTGGACCTTGGCCTGCCGGAACTCGACGGCCTGACCGTGCTGGACCGGTGGCGCAAAGAGGGGCGGAAATTCCCCGTTCTGGTGCTGACTGCGCGCGACAGTTGGTCCGATAAGGTGGCTGGATTGGACGCGGGCGCGGATGATTATCTCGCCAAGCCGTTCCAGACCGAGGAACTCATCGCCCGCCTGCGCGCGCTCATCCGCCGCGCGGCTGGCAATGCGTCGAGCGAGCTTACTGCGGGCGACGTGCGCCTTGATGGCCGGTCGGGCAAGGTGACCTTGGCCGGACAGCCCGTGAAATTGACGGCGCAGGAGTATAAACTCCTCTCCTACCTGATGCACCACAAGGGCAAGGTGGTGAGCCGCACGGAACTCATCGAACATATCTATGATCAGGATTTCGACCGCGATTCGAACACGATTGAGGTGTTTGTGACGCGTATCCGCAAAAAACTGGGTGCCGATGTGATTTCGACGGTGCGCGGACTTGGCTATAGTTTGGAAGATCCGGCTTAGGCAAATTTATGGCGGAGGATACGGACAACTTACCGGCTGAATCCGCCGCGCCTGAACTGCGCCGCACCGGTTGGCGCAAATGGTTCTATGGCGGCAACAAACGCACCACGGGGTCGCTGAGCCGCCGGATGATCGGCATCGCGACGTTATGGATTGGCGTGTTGTTGGCCGGCGGCGGGTTTGCATTGGACCGCGTATTGTCCGATGTCGTCTCCGACAATTTTGATACGCAGTTGGAATATGTGCTCAACGCTATGATTGCGTCCGCCGAAATCGGGCCAGATGGCGAAGTGCGCCTGAACCGTGCGCTTGGCGACCAACGGTTTTTGGAACCCAACAGCGGCTTTTATTGGCAAATCAGCGCCGAGGGGCAAGAGGATTATCCCTCTCGCTCCCTATGGGACCGGACGCTCACCGCCGATTTCGGCCATGACGACACCAAACCCCATTACCGCGATTCGGACGAATTTGAGGAGGAGCCGCTGCGTCTGGTCGAACGGCAGATTGTGCTTCCCGATAGTGAAACCGAATGGATGTTCATGGTGGCGCAGGAGCGCGGGCCATTGGACCAGCAAATCCGCAAATTGCGCGGCACATTGACGATCAGCTTCGTTGTGCTGGGCCTTGGACTTATAATTCTGGCGGCGTTGCAGACGCTCTATGGCCTATGGCCGCTGCGCCATGTGCGGTTGGCGATTCAGAACATGCGGTCGGGGACGCAAAGCCGCGTGGTGGAGCCGCTCCCCCAAGAAGTCATGCCGATGGTTGATGAGCTCAATGGCTTGCTCGACCATAACGAACGCCAGGCCGTGGAAGCGCGGAGACATGCGGGCAATTTGGCTCATGCGCTGAAAACGCCGCTAACCGTCATCATGAACGCGGCAACGGCGCAGGCGGAGGACTTGGCGGATACCGTGATACGTGAGGCATCGACGATGCGGCGGCAGGTGGACCACCATCTGGCGCGGGCACGCGCCGTCGGACGGCGCGGTCATGCGCACAGCCGCGCGGAATTATGGCCGTCGCTGGAATCTGTGGAGCGCGCCGTGTCGCGCCTCTATCGCCACGTCCGGCTGGACATGGATGGGCCGCAAGATTTGAGCGTGAAGATGGAGCGGCAGGATTTGGACGAAATCCTCGGCAACCTCGTCGAAAACGCCGCGAAATATGGCGGCGGCAGCGTGTTTGTCACCATCTCCCGCGACGGAGGCCACGCCGAAATCCATGTCGAGGACGACGGGCGGGGAATACCAGAGGCCGACCGCGCAAGGATTTTCGACCGCGGGGTAAGGCTGGACAGTGGCAAACCCGGCACCGGCCTTGGCCTCGCCATCGTCCGCGATGTGGTCGAAATTTACGAAGGCACGGTGGAATTGGACGAAAGCGAGGATTTGGGCGGATTGCTCGTCCGCCTGCGCCTGCCATTGGCGGAATCGTAACCTGTCATCCTTAACCCCCTTGCATAATCCGCGCCGCCATCCGAAATAGGGGCGTAAGACCGACATTCAAAACGAAAGCGTTGTTATGAACCACCCCATTTCCGATTCCGCCCCATTTGATCCTTATGCCATGTTGATTCCAACCGTCGTCGAATCCTCCGCACGGGGTGAGCGGGCATGGGATATTTTCAGCCGCCTGGTGCGCGAACGGATTATTTTCTTATCCGGTCAGGTTGAGGACAATATGGCGTCGATTATCACGGCGCAGCTGTTGTTCCTTGAGTCGGAAAATCCCAACAAAGACATTTGGATGTACATCAACTCGCCCGGCGGCGTTGTGACCGCTGGCATGGCGATCCACGATACGATGCAATATATCCGCCCGAAAGTTGGCACGGTCTGCATCGGCCAAGCCGCCAGCATGGGCAGCTTCCTGATGGCCGCTGGTGAACCCGGGATGCGCATCGCCCTGTCGAACAGCCGCATCATGGTCCACCAACCATCGGGCGGCGCGCGCGGTATGGCGTCGGATATTGAAATTCAGGCACGCGAAATCCTGCGCATTCGCAAGCGTTTGAACGCCCTGTATGAAAAATACACCGGCCGCACCTTGGAAGAAATTGAAAAGGCGATGGACCGCGACACCTTCCTTGAGGCGGACGAGGCAAAGGCCTTTGGCATTGTCGATCACGTGTTCGACAAACGCCCCGCATCGGGCGAAGACGAGGCAAAGTAAGGCGCACTTAACCGCGTTTTTGGGGTGGCATCTTAAAGCCACCCCGCTAAATATCGTGGTTATTGCCCGTTGACGTCGCTTTTGTGACGTGCCAGCGTAGTTTTGGACAGGCCTGAACCGTTTTCAGGCCAAGGAGTATTATGACGAAATTGACCGGATCCGATTCAAAGAACACATTATATTGTTCTTTCTGCGGCAAGTCGCAGCATGAGGTTCGGAAACTCATTGCCGGTCCAACCGTGTTCATCTGCGATGAATGCGTCGAACTGTGCAACGACATTATCCGTGAGGAAATCAAGGGCGGCGGCACGGGCCGTAAGGACGGCGAAGTGCCAAGCCCGCAGGAAATCTGCGACATTTTGGATGACTATGTCATCGGCCAGGCGCGCGCGAAACGCGTGTTGTCGGTGGCGGTGCACAACCATTATAAGCGTCTGAATCACGGCGGTAAGGGCGCTGATGTGGAGCTCGCCAAGTCGAATATTCTGCTGATCGGGCCCACGGGTTGCGGTAAGACGTTGCTGGCGCAGACGCTCGCCAAAACCTTCGACGTGCCCTTCACCATGGCGGACGCCACGACGTTGACCGAGGCGGGTTATGTGGGTGAAGACGTCGAAAACATCATCCTGAAATTGCTGCAAGCATCCGACTATAACGTCGAAAAGGCGGAGCGCGGCATTGTTTACATTGACGAAATTGATAAAATTTCGCGCAAGGCCGAAAACCCCTCCATCACCCGCGATGTGTCGGGGGAGGGCGTGCAACAGGCGTTGCTGAAACTCATGGAGGGCACGACCGCGTCGGTGCCTCCCCAAGGTGGGCGCAAGCATCCGCAGCAGGAATTCCTACAAGTCGACACCACCAACATCCTGTTCATTGCGGGCGGTGCTTTCGCGGGCCTCGAAAAGATTATTTCGAACCGGAAAGCCGGCAAATCCATCGGCTTCGGCGCGAATGTCGCCGGGCCAGAGGAACGGCGCACGGGCGACATATTGCGTGAAATCGAGCCGGAAGACTTGCTGAAATTCGGCCTTATCCCCGAATTTGTCGGCCGTTTGCCGGTGCTCGCCACATTGGAAGACCTGGACGTTGGCGCGTTGGTGCAGATCCTGTCCGAGCCCAAAAACGCTTTGGTGAAACAGTATAAGAAATTGTTCGATATGGAAAATGTCGAACTCAGCTTCACCGAGGATGCGTTGGAGGCGGTCGCGAAAAAGGCCATCGAACGCAAAACCGGCGCGCGGGGCCTTCGTTCCATCCTTGAGGCGATCCTGCTCGACACGATGTTCGACCTGCCATCGCTGAATGATGTGTCCGAAATCGTCATCGATAAGGACGTCGTGATGGGCACAAAAGACCCAATTAAGGTCTTCGCCAAAAGCGCTAAATCAGCGGGCGGCGACTCCGCAGCCTAAAAACCGTCAATTGGAATTTCCCATGATTGCATCTTACCGATGCAGTTTTGGGTTCCATTTTACCCGAACCCTGTTGCCGCAAAGCAACAGGGTTTTTTTGGCGCAGTTTCCCGTGCAATGCTTTTTGAAAGTTACACCAAAATCGATAAAATCGTAATTAAATAAGTCAGCGTCCCGAAAGGAACGGGATAGTCCCATTGGTGCCATATAATCCGGCCATTTTGTAACAAAAGAGTCATCAAAGCGAAATTGACTCGTCTTAGATGAGTGACAAAGGCTGCTGCTAAGCGGGAGGGTTAACGGCAACAGTCGCCCCATACCCCGTTTACACCAAGTTCACTTCTCCCTTAAACAAGGACTTATTCTGATGAAAAAACTGCTGTTCACAAGCGTTGGCGTGGTGGCTTTGACCGCCCCGGGTGCCGCTTTCGCGCAATCGACCGGTTCGATTGACTTTGAAAACGAAATCGTTGTTACCGGCCAAATGCAAGAAGGCGTTGCAGGCGTCATCATTCCGGACGCGCCAAAGGCGAAGTCGGTCCTGACCGAAGATTATATTCAACGCCAAAACCCAGGCCAAACCGTTCTGGACACGATCAACTAGATCCCCGGCGTGACCTTCACCAACAACGATGCCTATGGTTCGTCGGGCGGCTCGCTCAACATCCGTGGCTTCGGCGGTGACCGTATCAGCCTGACCTTCGACGGTGTGCCATTGAACGACACCGGCAACTACGCCATCTATTCGAACCAGCAATTGGACCCCGAATTGATTGAGCAAGTGAACGTCAACTTGGGTTCGACCGACGTTGACAGCCCCACGGCATCGGCCGTTGGCGGCACCGTCAACTATCGCACACGTCGCCCTTATGAAGACTTCTCGGTCCGCGTTTCGGGTTCGGCTGGTGAGTTCGACTTCATGCGCGTCTTCGGCAGCATCGATTCGGGCAATTTGAACGAAGCCGGTTCGCGCTTCTTTATCTCCGCATCGCGCGCCACGAACGACAACCCGTTCAACAATTATGGTAAGGTCGACAAGCAACAGTACAACGCTTCGTTCTTCCAACCCATTGGTGACAATGGCGACTTCATCCAAGTTTCGGGTCACTATAACCAAAACCGCAACAACTTCTTTGGTTCGGTTGCCTTGCGCACCGACACGCCAACGACGCGTTTGGTTCCTAACCGTTTCCCGCTGACCACCGATGAGCGTGAATATGACATCAACTTCCAGTGCCAAACGTCGACCATCGCACGTCCCGGCCTTGCCGATCTGACCAATGGTTGCGGCACGGAATTTGACCGTCGTTTCAACCCATCGAACACGGGCAACGTCCGCATTAAGTCGAAGTTCAGTCTGACTGAACAACTGACGCTGACCCTTGACCCCAGCTACCAATATGTGAAGGCCAATGGTGGCGGTACCGTCAACGCGCGCGAACGTCTTGAGGGTGGTCGCACAGGTTACATCGGCGGTCGTCCTTACTTTGGTATGGACCTGAACGGCGACGGTGACCTTCTGGACGAAGTCACATATTTGGCGCCCAGCAACACCCAAACCCACCGTTTCGGTTTGATTGCCAACTTGCGCTATGACTTGTCGGACAATCACTCGGTTCAAGTGTCCTACACCTTTGACCGTGGGCGTCACCGCCAAACCGGCGAAGTCTGTGCATTGAATGCAAACGGCACGCCAACCGATGTGTTCTGCAACGAAGGCGCGACCGATGTTGCCGGTAATACCTTGCAAAAGCGTGACCGCCTGTCGCTCGCCATTTTGCACCAGTTCTCTGGCCGTTATAACGGCAAGTTCATGGACGAAAAATTGTCGCTCGACATCGGCGTTCGTTTGCCATTCTTCAAACGCGATTTGACACAAAACTGCTTCACCTCTTCGGCTAGCGGTTTCGTTGATTGCTTTGGTAGCGCGGCGCTGAACACATCGTACGCAACGTCGTTCCCAACCCGTCAAGGGCCACAAAACCGCGTGTTTGACTACAGCGAATTGCTTCCAAACGTTGGCTTCAGCTTCAAGTTCACTGACACCGTCAGCATGTTCGGCAGCTATGCCAAGGGCCTTTCGGTTCCCGGCACCGACCCATTGTATGGCGCGTTCTTCTTCGCCCCAGGTGTTGACGGCGCGATCCCCGATCCAGAAACGAGCGACAGCTTTGACGTTGGCTTCCGTTACAATTCGGGCATGGTGCAAGCCATGGTTTCGGGTTGGTTCACGAAATACAACAACCGCCTTCAAACGGTGTTTGATGTTGAAACCAACGAGTCGATCTTCACCAACATTGGTAAAGTGGACGTCTATGGTTTGGACGCGAACATCGCATTCCAACCGGTTGATTTCTTCAACATCTATGCCTTTGGTTCGTTGAACGAAAGCGAGATTAAGGCTGACGTCCGTCGCTCGGCAACGCAAGTTGTGCCGTTGGCGGGTAAGAAGCTGAACGACACACCAAACTACAGCTATGGCGTCGGTACCCAAATCAAATTGGGACCTGTCATGATTGGCGGCGTGGCGAAGCGTACCGGCGGTCGTTATATCTATGACACCAACCTGCCGGTTTATGCCTCGGCTCCTGACTATGCCCGTTTGGGTATTGACCCCACCTATGTCGCTCCTGCGATTGTGTATGGTGCGAAGAAGCCTGCTTACTGGTTGATCAATTTGGATGCGCGTTTGAGCCTGGAATTCTTGGGCCTGAACGACAAGACGTATTTCCAAGTGAACGTCTATAACCTGACCGACGAATTGTATGTCGGTTCGGGCGGCGGCGCGACCTTCCAATCGGGTGGTCCAGGCTTCACGCAAATCGGCGCACCGCGCACGATTTCGGGCACGCTGAACGTTCAGTTCTAATCCTTACGGATCGGGTATAAAAAAGGGGCGGGGAGCATTGCTTCCCGCCCCTTTTTGTTTGTCGCGACGCCCCGCAGTTGGTCGGGGGATGGGCGGCGTTAGCGCGCCTTTATGCCCGCCAATACTTCGGCGGCGAACAGGCTTAGGCTGTCATCGCGCGCACCCATGATTACGATGCGGTCGCCAACGGTGGCTTGCTTTGATAACCACGCGCCGCACTCCGCGCGGTCGGGGATGTGCAGCGCAAGCTCTCTCCCCGCCGCCGCGTTAATCCGCGCCACAATCTCCGCGCTGCCCACGCTGCGGTCCACAGTGCCGCCGAAATAGACGGGATCGCAGAACAGCACGCGGTCTTCAGCGGATAAGGTTTCGGCAAACATCGCCGCCAATTCCTCCCCCATAACGCGCAACGGACCAAAGCCATGCGGTTGGAAAAACGCCAACACGCGGCCGTCGAAGGCCTTAAGCGTATTCAAAGTGGCGGCGATTTTTTCGGGGTTGTGGCCGAAATCGTCGATGACGGTGATGGCGTAGGGGCCTTCCCCCACTTGCCCGACCAATTCGAACCGGCGTTTGGTCCCAGTAAAGGTCGAAAGCGCCGCGATAGCATCGTTGAGCGGCACGCTCGCCGCAACCGCCGCTGCCAGAGCCGCCAATCCATTGGCGATGTTATGCCGCCCGGGCACAGCCATGCTAACGGGATAGGACACGCCGCCCATTTGCAAAGTGAAGGCCGCCGAAAACGGGGCCTCAACCACATCAACCGCGCGGAAATCCGCGCCCTCTGAGAACCCAAAACTCACCGCCCGCGCCGGTTTAGCACCCGCCATCAACGCGATGCTCTCCGCATCATCGGCGTTCCAAATCGCCACATCGCCCTTGGCCACGAAATCGCCAAACAACGCGTGGAGTTCCTCCAAAGATTTATGGTCAAGGCTGACATTGTTCAGCACCGCAATCGTCGGCGTGAACAAGGCAATGGACCCGTCGCTTTCGTCCACTTCGGACACGAACAGGCCGCCCGCGCCCGACCGGCTGCTGATAAACGGCGCATCATCACGCGCGAAATTCTTCATCACAGCGCCGTTCATAATCGTGGGGTCGCGGCCACATTCCGCCATGATCCACCCGATCATGCCGGTGACGGTGGACTTGCCACTCGTCCCGCCCACAGCGATGCGGGCGGGGGCGGCGTTGAATAACTCCGATAGCAACTGCGCCCGCGTCATCCGGCGGCACCCCAACGCATTGGCGTGCGCGACATCGGGGACGCTATCCTCAATCGCCGCCGAAGCCACCAAAATCTGGTCGCCGCTGACCAAGCCGCTGCCATCCTGTGCGAACAGGCCGATGCCTTGCGCCGCCAGATAGTCGAATTTCGCGCCAATGCGCCCTTGGTCCAGTGCACGGTCGCTGCCCGCGACGCTTGCGCCCGCGTCGTTCAATAGCATTGCCAAGGGCAACATTCCGGACCCGCCGATGCCGCAAAAGAAATAGGAATTGTCTTTGTTCATCCCCCTTCGCTATTGAGGGCGGACGGGTTTGGCAATAATCTTCCGCCGGAGGGCCAAAAAAGGGGGGCATATATGACAAAGCGTATCGGCATTTGCGCCCCCTGCGCGCCTTTGTTTCGCGTGGATGCGGAGGCCGTGACGGCCTTGGCTGCCGCCGAATTTCCCGCGTTGGAACTGGTTTTCCACCCGCAATGTTTCGAAGTCGCGGGGCATTTCGCGGGCTCGGACGCAATGCGCACAGACGCCTTTGTGGAGATGGCGAACGATGACAGCCTCGACGCCCTATGGTGCGCGCGTGGCGGATATGGGTCGGGACGGATTATCGACGCGGCGCTCCCCAGATTGACCGAAGCGGCGCGGGACAAAACTTATATCGGGTACAGCGATTTCGGGTTCGTCTTGGGCAGCCTCTACCGCGCCGGATTTCAGCGCTTGGCGCATGGGTCGATGGTCGCGGACATAAAACGCGCAGACGGCGATGCGGCGGTGCGGCGGTCTTTGGCATGGCTGGCGAAGGCGGACCCAGCCGCGCTTGCCCCCGAAATCGAGGCCGACACGCCGACGGTGGCCTTCAACCTGACCATCCTGTCCATGATGATCGGCACCGCGAAGTTACCCGACCTATCCGGCCATATCCTGATCGTCGAAGAAGTTTGCGAGTACGACTACGCCGTCGACCGCGCATTATGTCACGTGGCCGAAGCGCTATCGGACGTGGGTATAGTCGGCCTGCGCCTTGGCGAAGTGTCCGATGTGCCCGCCAACGACCGCCCTTTTGGGGAAACACCAGAGGATATGGCCCGCCGCGTGTGCGCCGCCAATGGCATCCCTTATCTGGGCCGCGCCAGCATCGGCCACACGCCGCGCAATCACGTCGTCCCCTTTGGCCTTGCGTCACGGTGGCGCGCGCCATAGGGGCGGAACACATTTTTATTGGAGGACCACATGCGCGCATTTCTTTTTCCGGGTCAGGGCAGCCAAAAAATCGGCATGGGCGTCGAACTCGCCGATGCCAGCGCGGCGGCGCGCGCGGTGTTTCAGGAGGTGGACGAGGCACTGGGTCAGAACCTCACCCGCATCATGGCGGAGGGGCCGGAGGACGCGCTGACCCTGACCGAGAACGCACAACCGGCGATTATGGCCAATGCGATGGCGACATTGCGCGTGTTGGAGGCTGAGGGCGGCTGGAAATTGGCGGAAAAGGCCGACTATGTCGCGGGGCATAGCTTGGGCGAATACACCGCGCTTTGCGCCGCGGGTTCGTTCGACCTTGCCACCACGGCGAAACTGCTGAAACTGCGTGGGCAATCGATGCAGGCGGCAGTTCCGGTGGGCATTGGTGCGATGGCGGCATTGTTGGGTGCGGATTTGGAAACCGCGCAAAAGCTCGCCGATGCAGCCGCAGAAGGTGAGGTTTGCACAGTCGCCAATGACAATGACCCCGGCCAAGTCGTGATCTCCGGACACAAGGGCGCGATTGAGCGCGCCGTGGCGATGGTGAAGGATTTCGGCATCAAGCGCGGTGTCCTGCTGCCCGTATCCGCGCCGTTTCACTGCCCATTGATGGCGCCCGCCGCCGAGGCGATGGCGGAGGCATTGGCCGCGCACCGTCCCGCCGCGCCGATGATTCCCCTCTTCGCCAACGTCACCGCCGCACCGACCAGCGAGCCGTCCGACATCGAGCGCCTATTGGTCGAACAAGTCACCGGCCGCGTCCGCTGGCGCGAATCGGGCATGGCCAT
>JBGSSR010000173.1:0-5880 GCA_041736905.1 Sphingomonadaceae bacterium
GCCAATGTCTCCTGCATATAGTCGCGGATGCCGGGGAAGCGGGTGAAATATTGGTCGATCATCGCCTGCGCTTCGTCGGGCGTGCTTTCGAGCCGTTTGGCCAGACCCCATCGGGAAATGCCATAGAGGATGGAGAAATTGATCGTCTTCGCCCGCCCGCGCGTGTCTCGGTTGACCTCACCGAACAATTCCTGCGCGGTGGCGGCGTGGATGTCCTCCCCCGCCGCGAACGCCACTTTCAACTGCGGCACATCGGCAATCGCGGCGGCGAGGCGCAGTTCAATCTGGCTATAGTCGGCGGCCAGGATAACCTGGCCTTCGTCGGCCACAAAAGCATCGCGGATTTGGCGGCCAATTTCGGTGCGGATGGGGATGTTTTGCAGGTTCGGGTCGGTGGAGGACAACCGCCCCGTCTGCGCGCCGACCAAGGAGTAACTGGTATGCACGCGGCCAGTCTTGGGGTTAATCTGTGTCTGTAACGCGTCGGTGTAGGTTGACTTCAGTTTCGACAAATGCCGCCATTCCAGTATTTTATCGGCAATCGGCGCGCCCTGTTCGGACAGTTTATCAAGGATCGCTTGGTCGGTGGAAAATTGCCCCGACTTCCCCTTCCGCCCGCCTTTCAGGCCCAGTTTGTCGAACAATATGTCGCCCAATTGCTTCGGGCTGCCGATGGTAAAGGGTTGCCCCGCCAGCGCGTGGATTTCGCCCTCCAACGCCACAATCGCCTCGGCAAATTCGTGGGAAAGGCGGGCGAGTTTTTCGCGGTCCACCTTAATCCCCGCGCACTCCATCCCCGCGACAACGGGGGGCAGTGGGCGCTCGACCATTTCGTAAATGCGGCTCGCGCCTTCTGCCGCCAAGCGCAGTTTCAAATGGTGCCAAAGGCGGAGCGTCACATCCGCATCCTCGGCGGCGTAGCGGGTCGCGTCTTTCAGCGGCACTTGGTCGAACCCAATGGCCTTCTTCCCCGTGCCGGTCAGGCTTTTGAAGGTCACGCATTCGTGGTTCAAAATGGTGCGCGCGAGTTCGTCCATGCCATGCCCTTGGCGGCCCGCATCCAGCGCAAAGCTCATCAACATGGTGTCATCAAACGGCGCGATGGTCAGCCCATGCTGCGCCAACACCGCTATATCGTATTTCAAATTCTGCCCGATTTTCAGGACGCTATCGTCCGCCAACACGGGGCCAAGTAGGGCGAGTGCATCCGCCATTGGGATTTGCGCGGGCCGTTCGCCGAACATATCGTCGCTGCTGTGATCCAATGGGATATAGGCCGCCTCGCCCGGCGTGATGGCGATGGAAAAGCCGACGAGGCGCGCGGTCACGGCCTCCAAAGAGTCGGTTTCGGTGTCGAATGCCATCACGCCTTCGGCCCGCGCGCGGTCAAGCCATTGGGTGAGCGTCGCGGTGTCGGTTATACACGCGTAGCTGTCCAAATCCATCGGCGGCATGGCGTTGGGCACGGCCTGAGCAGGCGCGGCGGACGCGGCCTTTACGCCGGGCTTGGCATCGTTGTTCTTCCCCGCAATTGCCTTGTTCGCCGCCGCAGTGTCGGTGACATTGCCGATGCGTTTGAGGAGGGACTTAAACGCATGCTCCTCCAAAAACGGTCGCAACGGCCCTTCTGGAATCGGGCGGAGTTCCATATCGTCGAGCGCGATGGGCAGCGGGCAGTCCTCTTTCAACGTCACCAACACCCGCGACAATCGCGCCATATCGGCGTGCTCGATCAGGCGTTCCTGCAACTTTGACGGCTTCATCGATGGAGCGGCGGCGAGCACGCCGTCCAAGTCGCCATATTCCAAAATCAGCTTTGTCGCCGTCTTCGGCCCCACACCCGCGACGCCGGGGATATTGTCCGAGCTGTCGCCCATCAAAGCCAGCACATCGCCGACCAGTTCCGGCCCGACACCGAATTTCTCGATGACTTCTTCGCGGTGGATGCGCTTGTCCTTCATCGTGTCGAACATATCGACGCCGTCGCCGATGAGCTGCATCAGGTCCTTGTCGGATGAGATAATCGACACCCGCCACCCTTTGGCGCGCGCGGCAACGGTGTAGCTGGCGATCATATCGTCCGCCTCGACATTCTCTTCCTCAATCATAGGCAGTGAAAAGGCGCGCGTGGCATCGCGGATTAAGGGGAATTGCGGGCGTAAATCCTCCGGCGCGGGCGGGCGGTTGGCCTTATATTGGTCATAGATTTCGTTGCGGAAACTGGTCCCCGATTTGTCGAGCACCACGGCCAAATGCGTCGGCCCATCTGCGGCATGGAGGTCGGCGGCGAGTTTCCACAACATATTGGCATAGCCCTGCACCGCGCCCACCGGCACGCCCGCGGGATTGGTCAGCGGCGGCAAGCTGTAATAGGCGCGGAAAATATAGGCGCTGCCATCAACCAGATAGAGGTGAGGTTGTTGGGCAGGTGAGGCGGAAGTGGTGTCTGTCATGGCCATGGTCTAGCAAGGCGCGGGCGCGGCGTCACGATGGGAAATGGCTTTGACGCGGAACAGGGAACCAATGTGCCATGTGATGCGTTTTTACGTTTATGCCGTCGCAAATGCGACGAATCGAGTGTTGCCGATCTTGCGCGTCCTTCGCTTCGTCCTACATAGGCAACCGTTCGCCGCTTATTGCGTGTGGTTCACAGGCGAGCATTGGTTTCATTTTTGAGGGTTATAATTATGCGTAAATTGATTTTGGCTTCCGTTGCAACCGCTGCTTTGGCTTTGACCGCATGCTCGCAAGAGACGCAAGACGCCGCAGAAGCGACCGCTGAATCCGCTGCTGACGACGCCGCTGGTGCTACTGAAGCTGCTGGTGAAGCTGCCGATAAGGCAACCGAAGAAGCTGCTGCTGCTGCTGATAAAGCTGGCGAAGCCGTTGAAGGCGCAGCTGACGAAGTTGCTGGCGAAGCCGCGCAAGCCGTCGACGGTGCCGCCGAAGCCGTGGCTGAAAAAGCTGACGAAGAAGATGCAAAAGACGCCGCGAAATAATTTTCGCTAACCGTTTCTAGGAGGGCGTTCGACGATGGTCGGGCGCCTTTTTTTATGGCTCATGCCCGGCGCGCTTGGCCGTGGAACAACCAAAACACAAGTCCGCTAAGGCGAATAACGCGGTCTAGCAACAGGCTAACCAGTAACGCAAAAGCCACGACCAACACCCATTTGACGCCGACGGGCAAAGCCAAGGGTAGCAATAGCCATCCTGCCAGTACAATCAGTGGTTGATGCAATAAGTAAATGATGAGCGATGCATCCACCAACCGCTTCACACGCGGTCCGCCCGCGCCCGCGATTTGGCGAAACAGCCATAACAAAGTCATCACACTGCCCAACGCAAAGGCCGCGCGCGCTGTGAGGCCAGGTCCAAAATTCTCCAAAGGATTAGCGGCTAAATAATATAGGGCGAAGGGTAGGGACACGGCCATCAACATCAACGCCCACATATTCCCATGGCTCAGCACGGCAAACAAGCGCGGAGACAGCCATGCCGCAACGCCGAGAGCAAACCAAGGTGTATAGCTAATGGCTGCCAATGGAGGAATAAGCAGGAAACCCATTATGGTGCCAAGGCCCATGTCGCCCCCGCCTCCCGTCAACAGGCTATCGATTATGGCGTAGAAGGCCACTATTGGCACGGCTATTGTCGGCGTCAAAAGCCGCACGCGCGCCATTTTTTCTGACCAAGCCATCCACGTACTGCGTCCGCGCAATACTATCGGCCATGCCGCCGCCAGCGTCAAACATAGCAACATCAATGTTGGCAAAAACCAAAAATGCCCTAACAACCGCCCCGGATCGCGGCCAATGGTAGCCGCGACCGATGCGGCAAATCCGCCCGCCTCTGGACGCGCCAGCGCACTGATTGCCAACTGCGCTGGATTAAGCAAGATTAGCCCCGTCGCCAATGGAATGAGCAACCGCCGTGCGCGGTCCTTTATCCATGCCGACGTCCCCCGCTTAGCCAACAACATCGCCGCGAAATAGCCGGCGATGAAGAAAAATCCTGGCATACGGAACGTTTGAGATGCGGCGGCAAACCAAGTCAGAATATGGCTTTGCCCCCTATCATTCACCAACCAATCGCCGCTCACTGCGTATATCAACGCAGCATGAAACGGCAGGCCCAAGAGCATGAAAAACGCCCGCGCCCAGTCCAGAAACGCCAACCGTTCCGCGCCCGCCGCTATCGTTGGCGGCGATGCTGGGCTAAATGGGGAACGTGCAGAATGGGTCGACATAGAGCGCCCGTGCCATATCGCTATGACGCGCCCGTTACGCGGGTGGCTCAGTTTTGTGACAGTGCGAGTTAGCTGGTTTGGCCGTGCGCGGTTATGCCTGCGTTACCCCGAAATCGAAAAAGTCGATCGCGGCCAACATAAGCCGTGAATTCAAAATTTGGGCGCAATTATAACTCTCATTTTCAGAGTCCCGCCATGTTTTTCTAAGTCTCGCTCCATTCCAGCGGGATTGCCTATCCTTCCTTCAGGATCATAGACAAAACACACAAGAGTGTCACAATCAGGATGATGTTCATACCTCGCGCGATCAACGATAAGTTGTTCGCCGAGATGGCGTGTTTTCAAACTGGCACGAGTCTTTTTAACTTCTATAACAATCCGCTCTTCCTTCAGAAGGAAATCTACACGTGATGAGCTACCAGCGTAACTTGGTGTCCATTCTTCTGGTCTGACATCATCAAAATGCAGTCTTAACAATGCATGGAGTAAGTCTTGAACATCGTACTCGTCATTAATTTCATGAGCGGGTCTTCCATTATGACGATTTTGTAGTGCTCTAGCGGCAACATGAAACCGCAAGCATATAAGTTCAACAAGACTTAGTTGGTCCGGGCCTAAAGATTGGTCCGTTTCATCATTAGTATAATCTTTGATCTCATCAATCATTGACATAAGTACCGCGTCGGCTTGGTTTAGTCCGCGCACATATGCCTGATGAAATGCTGAATCAGGTGTTGATGAAGTCCACACCGACATATGATACCCAATGTCTTTAAAATCCTCGATATTTCGGCTTCCAACTGAAAAAATGCGCTCTAGTGCGATTTCAGTATCACGATGCCATTTGGTGAATTCTGGACTTCCACTTTCGTATTGCTTCAGGCGGGGGATAGCCTGGCGTTGGCGCTCAATAATTTCAATCGCTCGAGAACTATCCATTCTTTTACCCCATCTTGAACTTTAACTGGTATGCACAAATTTAATCGCCCCGCAAATCCGGAGGCGTAGCCTCATGCCGCAACATCGCCAGCGCTTCGTCCAGCGTCATAATCCGTTGCCCATCACTGCCCAAGGTGCGGATGGCGACTTTGCCCTCCTCCGCCTCGCGTTTGCCGACGACCAGCAGATAGGGCACTTTTTGCAGGCTATGCTCGCGCACCTTATAGTTGATTTTCTCGTTGCGCAGGTCGGATTCCACGCGAATACCCGCCGCGGCGAGTTGCTCGGTCACCGCCGCCGCATACTCATCCGCCTCGGACGTAATCGTCGCCACCACGGCCTGCACGGGGGCGAGCCAGCAGGGCAGGCGACCCGCGAAATGCTCCAGCAAGATGCCGATGAACCGCTCATAGGTGCCAAGGATGGCGCGGTGCAGCATTACGGGGCGGTGCTTTGCGCCGTCCTCCGCGATATAGGCGGCATCCAATCGTTCGGGCAGCACGCGGTCGCCCTGAATGGTGCCGCATTGCCACGTCCGGCCAATCGCGTCGGTCAGGTGGAATTCCAGTTTCGGCGCATAGAACGCACCCTCGCCGGGCAATTCTTCCCAACCATAGGCCTCGGTCGCCATGCCCGCCTCGGCCACGGCGTCGCGCATTTCTTGCTCCGCTTTGTCCCACATTGCGTCATCCCCG
>JBGSSR010000027.1:0-10791 GCA_041736905.1 Sphingomonadaceae bacterium
AAGGTGCGCGCGCGCTTTGGGTCGCGCAACAGGGTGGCGAGCAGGCGCGCATTTTGGACGGGGGCGTTCATGCCGATACCTCCGCCCACAACGCCTCAACTCGCGCCATTGCCTCCGCGCCATCGTTGAAGTCAAACGCCAGCGTCGGCGTGTCCTTGACCAACCGCGTCAACGCGCCAAACGCATCCTCGCCCAACGCCACATAGTTGGTCGATGCCTGCGTCAGGCGGATGAAATTTTCCTCCCGCCCCATTGGCCGGACCTCCGCCGCGTAGCCAAAGCGCGGGTATAGGAGAAGCGCGGGCGGGCCGCCTTTGCCCATCGTCTCCACCGCATCGGCGGGAGGGATGAGGTGACGAATGTCGCCCTTCGGCGTGTCGCGCAACAATGGCCCGAACCGGTGCGCGGCAGCGATGCCCTCCATCACCCCAATCGCCTCGTTCTTCAAACTCACCATACGTGGGAAGGGCTGGATGTGACCGGTTTGCGTGTCGAGCAACGCAAACTCATCGCCCATAAAGCGCCAGTTGCCAGTCTCGCCCAGCATCGCGGCCAAGGTGCTCTTCCCGCTGCCCGATAGGCCAGTCATTAGGAGCACGCGGCCATCGCGCTCAACCGCGCTGGCGTGCAACAACACGTGCCGCCGCCAACCCAGCGCCATCTGCAAATTCATCGCCATTTCCGCGCCCAGCACGGCATGGCTCAGCGGCAATGGCGCGGCGTCGGCGACCATATAATCGCCGTCGAGCCGCACGGAGGGTCGCAGCCATTTGCGCCACGGACGCGGGGCCTCCAACCGGACGGTGAAATCGCATATTTCGGGTCGGGGGTAAGCGGCATAGAGGCGTTCCATGACGCGCAAAGGTTTGGCCCAATCGGACAGGACTCGGAACGACGCAGGGCCAATGGTGACGCGAAACTCATGCATGAGTGGTCACCAGACCAATCGCGCAAAGCTCCTCCAACCGTGCGGCAAGCGTATCGGGGAAATCCGCCTCCGCCGCCATATCAAATTCCGTCGCCAACGCCGCCGTAATCTCCGCCAGCGTCAAAGTCCGCCCCCATAAATGCGCCATGATTTCGGGACTGGGCTCCATCAACAAATGCGTTTGGCCGGACATGCGATGGTAACATGCGGTGATGACGCCCAAATCCACGAGGCGCACGTCGTCCGGACGCGCACCACTATATTGCACCGCCATGACGACCTTATCGGCGGCCATTCACGATGGAAACGTAGCAGGTAAAGCCGCTTTGCCCCGGCTGGAGCTTATCGATATATTTCAGATACGCGCGTTTCGACGTTTCGTCGGGTGCGCCGTCGAGCCAGCTGCCGTTCAAGGCGTTTTTGATTTGCTCACCGGTATAGGTCCGGTTGGGCGGCTGGATCGCGCCGGGCGTGTCGGGGGTGACCAAATTGCCCTCTGTATCGAAATATTGACCGCCGACATGCGGGCCGGGGACGGGGATTTGGCAATTCAAGATCGACACCTGCGCCTGCGCCATCGCGGGCTTGACACTGACGATGGTGGAGGCCGTGGCCGCGCCCATCATGAGCAGACGGCGGCGGCTGGGCTGAACCAAATCCTTCAGGCCCGACGCGGTCATTTCCGATTCGGTTATCGCCGTTTCGCCATTGGGATTTTTGGCTGGTTTATCGGTCATGCGCGCGCTCTTTCGTCTCGATTTTGATGGTAATAGCGCCGCACAGGTTAAAAAGCGAGAGGGACAAAGGGTTAACGTGACCCTTTTCCTAATATGGGACATGGTTTTACCTTCAAGTAAACGGGCAAGTAAACGGCAAGCAAACCTTGCGTTTTGACTATCGCCTGTAACATTTGCGCGATATGGCCATGCCATGCGCGACCTGTCTCTAACCAAATTGGCATTTGCCGGCGCCATCATAATCGGTTCGGCGATTGTGGCGGGGCAAGTCGTCGGCTGGCCGCAGCGGGCGTTTATTATGGGTGTCGGCGCGCTGTTCGCGTTGGTCGCCGCTATGCCTCAGGAGGAAAAACGCAAACGCCGTGCCGAGGCCGCGCCGGTGCAACGGCTGAGCCATTTGGCCGATTTTCAAACGTTCATCGACGTCCTGCCCGAACCCATATTGCTGGTCGAATTGGGCCGCGTGACCAACGCCAATGCAGCGGCGCGCGCCTTGTTTGGCCCAATATTGGAGGGGCAAAATATCCGCACTGCCATCCGCCACGCGGGTGCAATTGAGCGGATTACCGATGAAAATGCCGACCATACGGGACAACCTATCACCATCACTGGCTTGGGCCAAGCGGACCAGAACTGGCAAATGCGCATACGACGTTTGGCCAGCGGGCAAAAACTCGTCCTGCTCTACGACCAATCAGTGAGCAGCGCGGCCGAGCAAATGCGCGTCGATTTCGTCGCCAATGCCAGCCATGAATTGATGACGCCATTGGCGGGGATAAAGGGCTTTATAGAGACCTTGTCCGATGATGCAGCGGGCGCGGACACCAAAACGCGGCATCGGTTCCTTGGCATCATGGGGCAGGAGGCCGAGCGTATGCAGGCGCTGATCCGCGATCTTATCTCGCTGTCCCGCATTCAAAGCGAGCGGTTTGAATTGCTGCAAAACCCCGTGGATGTGGGCGACGTGGGCGAAGAAGTCGTCGGCACGTTGCAATCCACGGGTAACCCGCGCGCCGTCGATGTTGTGCTAACCCTCAACAGCCCGCCGCCGATTTTGGGCGATGCAGTCCTCATCCGGCAATTGCTGCACAATCTGATCGGTAACGCCATGAAATATGGCCGCGCCGGAACGCCGGTGCGGGTGACGATCGGGGCCACGCGGTCGGGAACTATGGCGTCGATCATGGTGGAGGATGAAGGCGAGGGCATCGCGCCCGAACATATCCCCCGCCTGACCGAACGGTTTTACCGCGTCGATTCGGGACGCAGCCGCGCATTGGGCGGGACGGGGCTGGGCCTGTCGCTGGTTAAGCATATTATCGACCGCCATCGCGGGCATTTGTCGATTAGCAGTACGCAGGGCAAGGGGACGCGGGTGACGGTGTTATTGCCTGCACAACCTATTGAAATTATGACCTAACGATCAATTTTAGATCGGCCTAAATTGCCGCCGAGTTCTTGTCATATATCTGTCATCATTGTGCAACATGCGCGTCACGCCATGCGCCTATTGCGCCGTCATCGAAGCTATCCTTTTTCATTATACAGGGGTCATTTTTCCATGTTCAACAAATTCACCTCCTCCGCGCTGGCATTGGCCTTGGGCGCAGTAGCCCTTACCGGTTGCCAGGATAAAGCCGCTGGCGGCGCTGGCGGCGCATCAGGTTCGATGAGCATCGTTGGTTCCTCCACCGTATTCCCCTTTGCCAAAGTTGTGGCCGAACAATTCGGCAAGACCGGATCGTTCAAAACCCCCGTTCTGGAATCGACCGGCACCGGCGGCGGTATTGAGCAATTCTGCGCTGGTATCGGCGGCGATACGCCCTCCATCGCCAACGCATCGCGCCGGATGAAGGCCAGCGAGCTGGAAACCTGCACCAAAAATGGCGTGACCGAAGTGGTCGAAGTGGTCGTCGGCATCGACGGTATCGCCTTGGCACAGGCCGATGGTGGCATGAAAATCAACCTGACCGCGAAACAAGTTTATGAGGCCGTGGCCGCCAATCCTTATGGCAAGCCGAACACCACAAAGACTTGGGCCGATGTTGACCCGTCGCTCCCTGCCAAGCCCATCGCCGTTTATGGCCCACCGAAATCCAGCGGCACGCGCGACGCCTTTGCCGAATTGATTTTGGAGGCCGGTTGCAAAACCGACGCGACCACCAAGGCATTGAAAGACAGCGACGGCGACAAATACGAAGCGTTCTGCCACGATGTCCGCACCGATGGTCTCTATATTGAGCAAGGCGAGAATGACAATCTGATCGTATCGAAACTGACCAAGAACCCCGACCATATCGGCGTGTTTGGCTATTCGTACATGGAAGAAAACGCCGGTAAAGTGCACGGCATCGCGCTCGACGGCGTCGTTCCCACTTATGACACCATCGCGGCGGGCGATTATCCAGGTGCGCGCAAGCTTTATATCTACGTGAAGAAAGCCCATGTCGGCAAAATCGCTGGTTTGGCCGAATTCGTGTCGATGTTTGTCGATCTGGGCGCCGCCGATGGTCCTTTGTCGAAAATCGGCCTGATTGCTTTGCCGGAAGCCGACCGCACGGTGCAGGTTGAGGCGGCAAAATCGATGAAACCGCTCAGCGCGGCCGATTTGAAATAAAAGCGACACATAATTGGTGAAAGAGCGGCCAGTGAGATAGTTTTATCTCGCTGGCCGTTTGGCAGGATGAAAGATTCGCCTTGCCGCACTTTGGGGGTTTTCGCACATGGGCTTAGCGGGCCTATTTTTCCTGATTATCGGCCTTGGCCTTGTCGCGTGGTTCGTGGGCCGTGCGCGGGCGTCGGCGCTTGCCAGCGACCAAAAGCACAGCTTGAACAGCCTTCCGGGCTATCATGGATGGTTCGTGACGTTGTGGGCCGTTGTCCCTGCATTATTGTTTTTGGGCGTGTGGTCGGCGGTGACGCCTGCCCTTGTGACCAATGACGTGTTGAGCCAACCCGCCGCGGCTGAACTGTCCGCCGACCCCATGCTGCTCGGCACGATTTTAAGCGAGGCGCGCGCGATTGCGCAGGGGGTGCAGGAAACCGCATTCCAACCTGAGGCGGAGGCACTGGTCCCGCTCTACTCCGCCGCGATTTCCAAATATCAATGGATGGGCGTTGCCATTGCGTTGCTTCTCGTGCTGGCGGGCGCAGCCTATGCCTACACACGGATTTCGGCGCAATTCCGCGCACGGGCTCGGGTAGAGCGCGGCGTGATGCTGGCGCTGCTTGGCGCATCACTGATTGCGATTTTGACGACCCTGGGCATTGTCGGGTCGCTGTTGTTTGAGACCATCCGCTTTTTCGACATGGTGTCGCCGTTGGAATTTTTCTTCGGCACCGAATGGAACCCGCAAAAGACAGTCGGCGCGGGGCTGGACAATGGGTTCGGTGCTGTGCCGTTATTCTGGGGCACGATTTTCATCGGCGCGATCATCGCGATGATTGTCGCCATCCCGCTGGGCCTGATGAGCGCGGTCTATTTGACCCAATATGCCAGCGCGCGGTTTCGGCAGATTATGAAACCGACGCTGGAGATTCTGGCCGGTATTCCGACCGTCGTATACGGCTATTTCGCCGCTCTGACGGTGGCCCCTGCTATCCGCGACTTTGCCGTCATGCTGGGCGTGTCGAACCCCACATCGGAAAGCGCACTGGCCGCTGGCATGGTGATGGGCGTGATGATTATCCCGTTCATTTCCTCCATGGCCGATGACTCTATCGCTGCCGTGCCGCAGGCGATGCGTGACGGTTCGCTCGCCATGGGCGCGACGAAGAGCGAAACTATCAAGCAAGTGCTGGTCCCCGCCGCGCTCCCCGGTGTTGTCGGCGGCGTTTTGTTGGCGGTCAGCCGCGCCATTGGTGAGACAATGATTGTGGTGATGGCCGCCGGCTTTGCCGCGAACATGACCGCCAATCCGTTTGATAGCGTAACAACAGTGACGGTGCAAATCGTGCAACTCCTTACTGGCGACCAAGAATTCGACAGCCCGATGACATTGGCCGCGTTCGCGCTGGGCATGGCGTTGTTTGTGATTACCTTGCTCCTCAACCTCGTCGCGCTGCGCGTGGTGAAGAAATATCGGGAAGCGTATGACTGATCTCGTCTCCAAAGCACCCACGGATTGGGCCTTGCCCGATATGCAACGGCGCATCGCCAAACGCTATGCGGCGGAGCGGCGGTTTAAGGCGTTGGGTGCGTTTTCGATTATCCTGTCGGCGGCGTTTCTGGCGTTCCTGCTCATCGTCATGATTGGCGGCGGTTGGGGTGGATTTCAACGCACGGTCGCGCCGGTTGAGTTCGACTTTCCCGCGCTAACCGGCGGTGTGCAACCCGACGCCCTGTCGGCGGACAAGGCCGAGGCGACGTTGACCAGCATGGATTTGCCGTCCGTGGTGGAAGTCGCGGCGATGGATGCCTTCCCCAAGGCGGATGAAATACTGGCGGACAGCGCATGGACCGAAGTGCGCGCCGCCTTGCTCGACAACCCAGAGTTGGTGACGCAGAAGGCCGTCATCGACCTGCCCGTCGCGTCCGAATATGACGCGGCCTACAAGGGCAAGGGCGACAAAGAAGCGACCGCCGCCGTCGCCGCACTGGATGGCAAATTGAACAGCGCCTTTAACTGGCCCTTCCTTTCCAATTCCGACGCGACCGATCCGGTGGCGGTGGGGATTTGGGGCGCGCTCAAAGGATCATTGATGACGATGGTCATCACCTTGCTTATCGCCTTTCCCATCGGCGTTTTGTCGGCGCTTTACCTTGAGGAATATGCGCCGAAGAACCGCTGGACTGACTTGATTGAGGTGTCGATTAACAACCTTGCCGCTGTGCCATCGATAATCTTCGGCTTGCTCGGCCTGGTCGTCTTCCTCGAATGGTTTTCGATGCCAAGGAGCGCCGCCATTGTCGGTGGCCTGACCCTTGCCCTAATGACCATGCCCGTCATCGTGATTGCGGGACGCAACGCCATCAAATCCGTGCCGCCCAGCATCCGTGAGGCAGCCCTTGGCGTTGGCGCATCGCCCATTCAGGTGGTGTTTCATCACGTCCTCCCGCTCGCTTTGCCGGGCATCATGACTGGCACGATTATCGGCATGGCCCGTGCCTTAGGCGAGACTGCGCCGCTCCTCATGATAGGTATGCGCGCCTTTATCTCCGACGCGCCCGCCGGTTTTTCCGACGCCGCGACCGTGTTGCCGGTGCAGATTTATTTGTGGTCGGATGAAGTCAACGCCAGCTTTGTTGAGAAAACCAACGCGGCGATTATCGTCCTGCTCATCGTCCTTTTGTCCATGAACGCGTTGGCCATTTACCTGCGCAATCGTTTTGAAACCCGGTGGTAATTATGACTGAAGCAACTCCCCAGCCCAAAATCACCGCGCGCCCTAAAATCACGGCTAGAAACGTGGATGTTTTCTACGGCGAAAAACAAGCGATTAAGGACGTGTCCATCGATGTGACGATGGATGAAGTCGTCGCCTTCATCGGCCCATCGGGGTGCGGCAAATCGACGTTTTTGCGTACGCTGAACCGGATGAATGACACTATCCCGATTGCCAAGACGACGGGCACCATCGAACTGGATGGGCATAATATCTATGCGCCGACGATGGACGTGGTGCAATTGCGCGCACGCGTCGGCATGGTGTTTCAAAAGCCCAATCCCTTCCCCAAATCCATCTACGACAATGTCGCTTATGGCCCGCGCATCCATGGGCTGGCGTCGTCGAAATCGGACATGGACGAGATTGTTGAACAATCGCTGACCCGCGCCGGTTTGTGGACCGAGGTGAAGGACCGCCTCTCCGAATCCGGCACCGCCATGTCGGGTGGGCAGCAACAACGGCTGTGCATCGCGCGCGCCATTGCGGTGGACCCAGAAGTCATCCTGATGGACGAACCGTGCAGCGCATTGGACCCTATTGCCACCGCGAAAATCGAGGAACTGATCCACGAACTGCGCGGCCGTTATGCCATCGTCATCGTAACGCACAACATGCAACAAGCGGCGCGCGTGTCGCAACGCACCGCGTTTTTCCACCTCGGCACTTTGGTGGAGGAAGGCGATACGAAGGACATCTTCACCAATCCGCGCGAACAACGCACCAAAGATTACATCACTGGCCGATACGGCTAAGCCATGGTAGGATAGCTCCATGAACAATAAGCATACTGTCACTGCCTTTGACGAGGATATCGACAACATCCGCGGCCTGATTGCCGAAATGGGCAGCCGCGCCGAAACCGCACTGACCAACGCCATGGCCGCTTTGGCGACCAATGACCATGCGCTGGCATTGACCACGGCGCAGGGTGACAAGGCGATTGATGCGTTGGAGATTGAGGTTGAAAAACTCATCGTCCAAACCATCGCTTTGCGCGCCCCGATGGCGGATGATTTGCGGGAGTTGATCGCCGACCTTAAAATGTCCGCCGTTATCGAACGCATTGGCGATTATTCGAAAAACATTGCGAAACGCGTGCGCAAATTGGAAAGCCGCGCTTTCGTTGAACAAAGCGACGCCATCCCCCGCATGGCGGCGATTACCGGCGAAATGTTGCGCATGGTCATGGACGCCTATGCCCGCCGCGATGTCGATATGGCCAAGGCCGTGAGCGAGCGCGATAATGAGGTCGACCAATTGTTCAAGGAACTGTTCGTCGATCTGGTCGGCTTCATCGCCAAACACCCCGAGGCGGCGCAGGAAGTGGCGCATTTGTTGGTGGTGTCCAAAAATATTGAGCGCATCGGTGACCACACCGTCACCTGCGCCGAAATGATTTACTTCACCGAAACCGGCGAACATCTGAACCAAGATGAGCCAGCCTAAAGGGCAAAACCGATGAGCAAAGCCGACCTGTTACTTGTTGAAGATGACGCGGCACTGGCCGAACTCATCCGTTGGCATTTTGAGCGGGAGGATTTTGATGTCCGCCAAACGCCCGATGGCGAAGAGGCGCTGCTGCTCGCGCGCGAACGCACGCCAGACATCGTCTTGCTCGATTGGATGATTGAAAATCTGTCGGGGATTGAGGTGTGCCGCCAACTGCGCAAGTCCGATGAAACCGCCAACGTCCCCATCATCATGCTGACCGCGCGCGGCGAAGAGGACGACCGGATTCGCGGCTTTGAAATCGGCGCAGACGATTATGTGACGAAGCCCTTTTCGCCCCGCGAGCTGGTCGCCCGCGTCAACGCCGTGCTGCGCCGTGTGCGGCCTGCGCTGGCCGGAGAGACACTGAAATTCGCCGATATTGAGCTTGATACCGTGGCGCATAAAGTGAAACGCGGCGGACATGTTATTCCATTGGGGCCGACGGAATACCGCCTGCTCAAGCACTTTTTGGAACATCCCGGTTGGGTGTTCAGCCGGGAGCGCCTGCTCGATAGCGTGTGGGGCCATGACAGTGATGTCGAACTGCGCACCGTCGATGTGCAAATCCGGCGGCTGCGTAAGGCGTTGAACGCGCATGGTGGCACGGACCTTATCCGCACCGTGCGTTCGGCGGGCTATTCGCTCGATCCAGAGGCGGCGAAGGCGACGGCGTGAGCGACGATAAGGTTAAGGGGCCGGCGTCCTATTTCCCCTCGATAGAGGCGAAATACGGGCGGCCTATTGGTGAGTGGCAAGCGATTGTCCGTGCCGCACTGGCCTCTCAACCGTTGGCCAAACATATGGAATTGGTGGCGCTATTGAAGAACGTTCACGCCATGGGCCATGGCCACGCGAATGCCATTGTCGCCTATGTTTTGGCAGAGATTAAGGCGTGAGGCTGGCTTAATCCTTACGCAATCCAGCGACCATATCGCGGTCCTCTTCGGGGATTAATCCCTCCAACACTTGCCAAAACCCCGTCACATTATGCTGCCCCGCGGCGGCATAAGCGGCGGACAGGCGGTCGCGCAACGCATCAAACAATTCCGCCTCAAACGCCGCGCCGCTGTCGGTCAGGCGCAGCAATTTCTGCCGCCGGTCCTGCCGCCCCTCCCGCGTTTCCACCAACCCGCGCGCGGTGAGTTCATTGAGGACGCGGCCCAGCGATTGCTTGGTAATCGCCAATAGGCGCAGCAATTCGCTGACCGTCAAATCCGGCTGCCGCCCTATAAAATACAGCGTGCGGTGGTGCGCGCGGCCCAAACCTTCGCCCGCCAACCGCTCATCGATTGAGCGCGTCAGGCGGGTGTACCCAAAATAGAGCAATTCCACCCCGCGCCGAACCTCATCCTCGCGCAGGAATAACGGCGACGCGGGCGGCGAGGCGCGACGGGCTGAATCGGATTTAGAAGAGACAGTCATGTTGACCTATTGTGCCAATCCGGTTACCCAATTGCAAGCAAAAGGCGTTAGGGGCATAGGCCCACAATATCCGCCGCGACTCGATTGAGAGGACCCAATGATGACCACGCCCGTCTTTACCATCACGCCAAACGCCAACCCGATGCCGGTGGCGGAGCGCGATGCGGCGTTGGCCAATCCCGGTTTTGGCACGCTCTTTACCGACCATATGGCGATTGTCCGCTACACCGAGGGACAGGGCTGGCACGACGCCGAAATCACCGCGCGCGGGCCGTTGAGCCTCGACCCCGCAACCTCCGTGCTGCACTATGCGCAGGAGATTTTTGAGGGCATGAAGGCGTATCGCCATGCCGATGGCACCGTCGCTCTGTTCCGGCCGGAGGCGAACGCCGCGCGCTTCAACCAAAGCGCCGACCGTATGGCGATGCCGCATGTGCCCGAGGACTTGTTCTTGGATGCGGTACAAAAATTGGTCGAAATCGACAGCGACTGGATACCGACGATTGAGGGCGGCGCGCTCTACCTGCGCCCCTTCATGTTCGCGTCGGAAGTGTTTTTGGGCGTGCGTCCGGCGAAGGAATATCTGTTCATCGTCATCGCCAGCCCCGTGGGCGCCTATTTTAAGGGCGATGCCCCAGCCGTCACCATCTGGGTGAGCGAACATTACACGCGCGCGGCGCCGGGCGGCACGGGTGCAGCGAAATGCGGCGGCAATTACGCGGCGTCTCTGGTTGCGCAGGCTGAGGCGACCAAGCAAGGGTGCGATCAGGTCGTTTTCCTTGACGCGGTCGAAAACCGTTTTGTGGAGGAATTGGGCGGCATGAA
>JBGSSR010000226.1:0-1707 GCA_041736905.1 Sphingomonadaceae bacterium
TTATGTCCGCGCCAGCCTCAGCCAGCGCGACCGCAATCGCCTGCCCAATGCCGGTATTCGCGCCGGTGACCAGCGCGCGCCGCCCCGTCAAATCAAACGAAATCGCCATGGGTTACAGGCCCTTAAGGCACAACACGATGCCCTCATCGGTCGCATTGGCGTAGAACAAATCGGCGAATTTCTCGCCCGCAATCGTCGCCTTCAACAAGTCCTTATCGACGTTGTGCAACGTGGTTAGCATATCATTGCACGATGCCTTTTTCATGTCTTTCAAGATGCTGCGATTGGCGGCCATAAAATGGGCGCGTTCTTTCGGATAGCCCGCGCCGCCTTCGTTTTCGAAAATCTTGCGGTAGCAATCCTGAAGGTTCAACTCGGCGGCCCAGCCGAAACCCTTGGCATAAGGCATCGACATGGCGTTGCCGTCGTTAATCTGGCTGAACAAAAATGCGTCGGTCGGGTCAATGACCAGGCCGCAGAACACGCCGGGCATGGCGTTGGCGGCCAGCATGCTGCCCATGCCCGTGCCACACCCGGTGATAACAAAATCCGCCGCGCCGCTGTTGATCAAAATGCCGGTGAGCAAGCCGTTCATGACGTAGGTCAGCGAGGCCTTATCCTCCGGCGTGTACATGCCGTAATGGTGGACCTCATGGCCCAAGGGCACGGCCACGCTGGTCAGCGCATCATGCACGATTTGGCTTTTCGCAGCCTGGCTATTTTCAATGATAAGGGCGATTTTCATGATTCAAACTCTTAATTTAGGGGTGGATTTCGCGGGCATGGTAACCGGTGTCACAACGGAAAGCAAGGGCTAGGCGACGGCAATTTTGCCGTGCGCTATGCCCCGTGGTCGCCGCTATTCGGGAATGACCCACCGCACGCGATTGGCGTAGGTGCTGCGTTGCAATTGACCCTTCGCATCGGTGGCGGGAAAAAACCGCGCGCGACGCATCAGGCTGGCACAGGCGGCGCTATCCAGTTCGGGCGAGCGGCTGGTGCTGGTGACAACACATTCGTCGGGATAGCCGTATTTATCCACGCTCAACGTAAATGCCACGGTGCCCTGTATGCCATCGCGCAACGGGCCACGCGGATAAGCGCTTTGTGGCACCCAATTGCCGGGATTGCCCTTCGCGCGCAGGCGTTGGTTGGGGGTTGTGTTGGCGGCAACAATGGCATCGCGCTGAGGTTGAAAACAGGCGGCGGATTCGGCAAAAAGGCTGTGTTTTTTGGGCAAGACATAGCGGAAAACCTCCGTCTTGCCCGTGCGGATGGAGACGGTCTTGGCCTTCTTCAGCTTAGCGAACAGGGGATCACTGTCGGAAAAAGTAACGGTCACCTGCCCGAAATTCGCGCCCTCCGATTGGCCTTTTATGGCATCATTGGGCAAGGCATAGGCCTTCCCATCGACCAGCAAGTGCATGCCGCCATCTTCGGGCAACCAATAATAGCCGTTGGCGTCGATTGGGCCGTTGAAGGGCCCGACAAGGCGCAAAGTCATGTTCTTACGCTCGCGCAATGTACCGCCGATGCGCAATGCTTTAACGGCTTTGGTATCGGTTGCGGTGAATTCGCATTGCGCGGGACTTTGTTCGGGGAGGATAGGTTTGGTGCGGTTGGGGCCGTATTCTCTATCAACCCAATTCATTTGAATGGCAGTGCCGGATACTTCCGCGCACTCTAAACCGGCTGGAAATTGGTAAA
>JBGSSR010000263.1:0-11414 GCA_041736905.1 Sphingomonadaceae bacterium
GCTGGTGAAGCGAGATTTCTTGCTGAACGACCAGTGGCTATGTGGGATCCACTAACGAAAAGCGCAACATTCTTAAACCTATGAAATTAAATAGCAACTTGGTTGCTTTGTTCACAAGTTAGGTGAAATCGAAGTTCAGCGATATTGAAAATTGGCCACAAAAATCACTCCGGCCGCGTCGGATCGCTACTGCCGCCGCCGGTGCGGTTGCCGCCGCCTGCGCCGCCGATGTTGCCGAACAGGTCCTCAAAGAAGCTGCGGTTGCGGCCCATCGTGGGCGTCTTATCGCCATCGGGGTTGATGGAGGCAACGGTTTCCATGCCGGTGTTGTTCACCGCGACGACCATACCTGCATCGTTAAACTGCACATGCAGCAATTTTTGCTCGACAGGGCGCGGCGTGCGGAATGCCAATTGGCCCAATGTGCGGGACACATAATACCAATCATTGTCACCATCAGCCCCCTTAAAGCTGGGCTTGCCCATCGCGGCCTCAACCGATTCCCGCGTGTCGATGCCGGGTTGAATGGTCGCGACAATCGCGGGGTCGGCGACATAGCCCTCATAGGTGCGGGCGCGCGAACAGCCGCTGGTCACCAACAGGCCTGCGATGGCCAGCACGGCAAGGGAAGTCTGTTTGCGGGTCAACATGCGTTCGTCTCCGGTTTCGGTGGGGGCACAAAATGCGCGCGGCCCGTCAATAAGTCCTGCCATAGCCATTGCACTTCTTCCCGCCAAGTTCAATATGTCCCCTGAACGGAATTGCCCTGAACGATATGGAATAGGGCGAATGGTCTAATGGGCACTTTGCCTTATGCTATCATATCTCCTATGGCGACAAAGCTGGCCCTACGATGAACAAGGCGAATATCAATGTTACACGTGATACGAAAATTATTCGGGAATCAGCGGGATCAGGACGCTTTGGTGCCGCTTTACAACGCCGCCGTGGCATCGGCGCGCGAGCCGCATTGGTTCGTTGACGGGCAAGTGCCCGACACCGTTGATGGTCGGTTCGATGTCTTGATTTCGGTGCTGAGCCTTGTTCTTGTCCGGATGGAGCAATTGCCGGGGCAGGAACAGAACAGCGTCTGGCTCACCGAATTATTCATTGAGGATATGGACGGCCAATTGCGGCAAATAGGCGTTGGCGACCATGGCGTGGGTAAGCATGTTGGCAAAATCATGGGCGCACTGGGTGGTCGGTTGGAGGCATTTCGCGATGCGTTGACGTCGGGCGCGCCATTAGAGCCACTGGTCTTGCGCAACATTTACACGGAGCAGGAACCTGATAGCGCTGCAGTTCAGCACACCGTGGGTGCGTTGAATGCGCGTTGGGCGGCGTTGCAAAGCGTGGATGCACAGAGCCTGCTCGCCGGAGATTTGGGCGCATGAGCGCGGACGGACCCGATCCCGAATGGTCGCATAAAGTTCTGATCGCGCAATTGGGCGATAGTCCGTTTGGCGTATCCTTGGTCGCCGATGAAGGCGTGCGCACAGCATTGGCCCGCCGGTTCGACCTTATTGAAATTAGTAAGTTAGAAGCCGATGTTGCGCTAACCCGTGAAGGCGATAAGGTCCGCTTAGCCGGACACTTGCGCGCGGCGGCGACGCAGGTTTGTTCGCTCAGCGGGCAGGGGGTGGCGGCGGTTTCGAATGAACCCTTGACCTTGCTTTTCCTGCCCGACGCCACCGAATCCGCAACGCCGGATGAGGAGATCGAATTGGCGGCGGACGATTGCGATACCGTTTGGCACGATGGCCGCGTCGTTGATGTGGCGGAGGCCGTGGCACAAAGCTTTGCATTGGCGCTCGATCCCTATCCCCGCGCGCCCAATGCCGAAGAAATCGCGCGCGCGGCGGGCGTTAAGGCAGAGGAGGAAGCGGGCGCTTTCGGCGCATTGGCTGCTTTAAAGGCGCAGATGTCGGGAAAAAAGGGCGGCTAAAACCCTCTTGCCGTGGCGGCTAACCAACGCTAAACGCATCGCCACAAGGGCCGGCTTAGCTCAGTTGGTAGAGCACCTGATTTGTAATCAGGGGGCCACGGGTTCGAATCCTGTAGCCGGCACCATGTTTTCAATGCCTGTGCCCTCACCATGCAATGATTGTCCGGACCAACGGTAATCGGCGGCTGTTATTGAATCGCTACCATCACTTTCTAAAAATTGATGAATTGGGTTGGTGCTCGACACATTATAGTGCCATCTTTTTGTTAATGGCGAAGGCGTTCACGCTCATCAAATTCGCGATTTCAAAATAGAGAGGCCCGCATGCTGAAACTGTCACGCCAAGTGGATTATGGCAAACCGGCACCGCATTTTGCACTGCCCGATACCGAGGGCGCCATCCGCACCTTGGACGAGTTTGCCGATGCGCCTGCATTGCTAGTCGCATTTATCTGCAACCATTGCCCCTTTGTATTGCACATCGTCGACCATTTTGCCGAATTCGCGCGGGACTATGCCGCAAAGGAACTGCAGGTCGTGGCGATTTCATCGAATGAACCCAGCGAATACCCCGATGACGCGTATGAATTTATGCCCGAATTCGCCCGTGCGCATGGTTTCACTTTCCCCTATCTTTATGACGAGACGCAGGATGTGGCATTGGCCTATGGCGCGGTATGTACGCCAGATTTTTTCCTGTATGATGCCAATCGGACATTGGTTTACACCGGCCAATATGATGCCAGCAGGCCGAAGATTAATCGTCCGCCTGTGCCCGGCTTGCCGCCGTTGCCGGTTGGTTTGCCAGTGACCGGCGCGGATATGCGCGCGGCGGTGGATGCAGTGTTGGCGGGGCGCGCAGTGCCAGAACCGCATGTGCCGAGCGCGGGTTGCTCGATTAAATGGCACGGTGATAAATCGCCGTCTTGGGGGTAAGATATGACTGACATCGTGGAACGCATATGGGTGCCATCCGCATCGGTGGCCTTACAAGAACGCGGCGCGGACTTCATTGCGCCTGTCGATCAGGCCGATTGGTCGGAGGGGAACGGATTTTATCGCGGATTCTTCACCGCCTTTCGCGTGCGGCAGGGTAAGGACGTTTGGTTTCATTTCCCAATTCCAACGCCAGTGGAGCGCGATGGGCAAAGGATGGCGCTCGCATCCGTGTCGCTGCTTTGGGAAGTGCTAGACGGCGCGTATTTGACGTGGGTTGTGTTGCAACATGGCGGAGCGGAGCGGATGCCGTTGACCGAGCGGATGACCAGCCCGCCTTATACCGAAATTCCTTTCGAACCGCCCGAACAATGGCGCGTCTATTATCCCGATATGCAGCGGCGATTGAGCGAGTTCACGTTGCCTACGCCACTGCAGTTGCAATTCGGGTTGCAGTTAAGTGTTGGCGTCAACGCCCCCGAGACGGACGGCACTGTGCGGTTCTATGGAGCGGGTGCTGCGTTCTGCCGCGCCTAATCCACCTGCCGCGCCGCGTTGAGTTTGGCGCGCACGGCGGCCTGTTTTTCGGGTGAGACGTCGAAGCCGCCGACGACCCATGCCACCAATGTGCCCGCCACCAGAATAAGGGCTGTGACAAACCACGCCAACGCGCGGACTTTATCCTGCGGCATCGCCTCCACCGGCAGGCCAGCAGGGAAGTCTATAATACCCAGAAACGATCCGGCCAGCAATGCAACCAACCCGCTTCCGATTTGCAGGCCAACGAACATGAAGCTGGATACCAGTCCTTGTTGCGGCAGGCCTGTATTCGCCTCATGCTCGTCACCCACATCATATGTGACGGTGTTGAATGGGATGACGTAGAGGCCATAGGCTATGCCGCCCGCGACGCGGAACAGGAAGACGTAGATTCCAATGGCGACGCTGGCCGGGGCAGGCGCTAGGCCAAATAGGGGTAGGACCACCGCCGCCGATTGCAGCAGGAAAAACGCCGCCAATCCGCTAACCATCGCCATACGCGGGCCGACCCATGCTATCCAACGTGGTGCGATAAGGAACGCAAGGATGGAGCCAAATGTCCCCGCCAACATCAACCGCTGCGTCGCGCCGCCGTCCAATTGCCAGAAATAGGTGGATAGGTGCAACGTCAGCTGATTGACCACCGAATTGACGAAGAGGACAAGCAAAGCGACCAACAACAACCGACCGACATTGGGTGTTATCCGGATGGCCTGCACCAACCGGCGAACGAGCTGGGGCAGGGATTCTATCCCATTCTGGTCGGACAAATGGCGGTCGGTCGCTTGTATTTCCGCCATGCGTTTGCGTGTGCCTAAGATACCGATGATCATCAGGCCGGCGCCCAATAGGGACACGAACAGGCCAAAATCGGGATAGGGGGCGGGGTTTAGCTGTGGTCGCGAAAATCCCGGAGTCTCAACGAAGAAATAGGCGAAGGCCGTCGTTGGCACGATCAGTATCGCAGCCTGATTGCCCAGATTGCGCATGACGGCGACAATATTACGCTCTTTCGTGTCGCGGGTGAGTTCCCCGCCCATGGCGAAGGCGGGCACGGTCCAAAAGGATATGCCGACGCGGGCGAGCAAGCCCGTGCCGAGCAGCCATGCGAAAATCTGCCACTGGCTCATGCCTTCTGGCGGCGCGAACACCAACGCGATACCAATGGCAAAGGGTAGGATAGCGGCGGCCATTAAGGTATGGCGGCGGCCGAAGGGAGCCTTATCCATCCGGTCCGAAATCGCGCCGATATAGGGGTCAACGATGGCATCGAATATCAAAATCACGGCCAAAGCTAAGCCGATGCGAAACCCGTCCAACCCGACGACTTGGCTGTAAAAGAACAGGATGAAGGAATCCCATGCAAAGCTTTTGATGAGTTCCGGCATGGCGCACGCCATAAACCCAAGTCGCGTGCCCCAACCCAATTTGACTTCGCCGCTGGTCACGGGGTCTGGCGCAGGGTGGGTCATATCCGGTCCTTTTGGGTTGGGAATGAGCGGACTCATTCCGCGTCGTCTACATCATTGAAAACAATGCCTCGGCAATCGCGGCATGACCTGCTGCATTGGGATGCCATGGCGCGCCGTTTTTCATGTCGTAATCGGTGTGGAGGCCATTGGCCCACGGTTGAGCAGAGCAAGGTGTGTGGGTGGCCGATAGGTCATCGGCTTTGAGGACCATCGCTCCACTGTCCCGCGCCGCTGCATCGGTAACGGCGGCCAATCGAGTTGCAATTCCCCTCGCAATTTGGGCATCCTCTGGATTAACGGCCTCTAACGGGCATGATGTCTCCGATACCAACGTCACATATTGCACAAACACCAGTTTCGCATTTGGCGCTCTTCGGCGAACCTCTGCGGTGATGCCGCGCAGGTTCGTATCGAGCTTCGCAAATAAATCGTCGCCCGGCGGCGGTCCCGATAGACACGGTCCGGGACGCATCGAAATCCCAAATTTGCACCCGCTGGCGAATAGCCAACTGACATAGTTCACATCATTGCCGCCAATGGTTATCGTCACCAACCGAGTATCGCCCGTTACTGCCTCAATTTGAGGCGGCAGTTCATCCCATGGGCCAAGGATATGGTCTGTCTTCGCCCCGCCGCAGCTTACATCGGTCAACGTCAAACGCGCGCGCGCCGCCAACAACGACGCGTAATTGTTCGTAGTGCGACCACATCGCTCCGGCGAACCGGCCTGCAATGGGCCAATATTTGCGCCAGCGGCGAAGGAGCTGCCCATCGAAACATATTTCGCAGCGGGAGGGATTGAGGCGTCCGCAACCTCCATCGGCGCACATCCGGCTAGGCATAAAGCAATGGCGGCGGCGATGGTTCTTCGTTGCATGGGGCCTCTCCTAACTAATGCTCACCACCTTCTCGCAATTGTTAAACGAAGGGAAGGGCATATAAGAGATACGAAGTTTCTGTTGCAGCGATAGCTTATGCTCGCCCTTGGGAAAGCCGCCGGGATGCGCGACAGAGATGGTCGCGGTTGCACCAAACGCCCAGCGGCGGTCGTAGGCGGTTTCCATTTGATCCAGCGTCAACGGCCCCTGTCCTTCATCAAAGGTGATATCGGCGCGGGGCAGGGGCTCGCCGTCGATGGCAATGGTAAGTTCCTCGATCATGGACAGCGTCAAACCGCGATAATAGCCAAGCTTGCTTTCAAAAGAAAAACCGGTGGGCGCATCGGCGGGGCCAATGTTGCGGGCGGTGGCTGGGTCGATGATATAGCGGTCAAACATTATGCTACTCCTTCTGCCAATTCGGCTTCGGCCTTGGCGATGAGGCGTTCGAACATGACATGTTGGCGGCGCACCTGTTCGCGGCTGTCCACGGGTTCGACATCCTGGACCCAGCGATTGCCCTCATATTCGGATGACAAAGTGCCATTCCATCCCGCCTTTACGAGTTCGGGAATGACCTCGTCATAAGCCAGTGTCGGGTCGGTGCAGTCCGCCGCCATGCCGTAAAACTTCGCCTGAATGTGATGAAAGTACGGCGCGAAATCGCCGATGCGTTTGGGATTGGCATAGGGTGCATGGCGCAGCGTTTCGGCCATGCGGACCTCCGCCGGATTGCCCTGCATCTTCACCGCGACCTCAAAAATCGTATATTCGCACATGATTTTTTGTTCATGTTGATCGACAATAAATTGCGTCACCTCGGGGCGAGCACCTTCGCGCTCAAACCGCGCGCGGAATTCGGGCGGATAGTGTTTCATGAAGATGCCCATGTCGGGCAGGATGCCCAAATGTTTGGTTTTAAGGCGATCGGCAACCTCAATCGTGCGCAAGATCCACGCGTGGTCAAGATACCACGGCGCATGCACCTCCACGCCCATGTGCACGTCCAGCTTCTCCGCCATCGGGACGCATCGTTCCAATATATCGGGGCGCACGAAAATCAGGATACGCATATTTTTAATGCCCAACCGATTGCACAGGATAAGATCGCGGTGGATGCTTTCCACTTGCTCATCATCGCTCATCAAATCGCCCTTACGCAATTTGGTGTCGAGGAACATGTCGTAAGCGGTGAAATGCGCGCCGTGCCGGTCAAGCATGCCATGCCATTCGGCAATTTGCGTGTCGCTAATATGCGGGAAAGTCGGCATATTTTGCTCGGGCAGGATTTCAATGCCATTGGCGCCGATGGACGATGCAAAGGCAATGCAATCCTCAATCGTCATTTGGCCAAGGAACATTTCCTCCTGAAAACTATACAGGCTAACGCCGCGCTGGATATTGTGTGACAGGGCCATGGCTCATCCTCATCCCGATGTTCTCATTGCACCCATAGGTAATTTGCGGGAGGGCAGGGTGTCAAGTCATATTGGAATTATGATTATAAATAATGACGCCTACCCAGCAAACGGTCGGCATACGCAAGCGAATGTAAGCTCGCCTCGTTGCGGGAAGTAGGGCGCCATGGCGGTGCAACCGTGCCACAGCATTTGCTTGCACCCATTCAAAAATAGAATATATATTCGCATTAAATTCGAAATCAACGGCAATATGGAGAGCGATAATAATGTCAGACCAGGCACACATCTCAAACACCGGCTGGAACCGCCGCGATTTTTTGGGTGGGGCGGCTTTGCTGGCCCTAGCAATTGGTATTCCGATTGCGGGTGTTTCGCTCTCAACATTGGACGCCGATGATGCGCCGTCTGCGCGGCAGGTTATGTTGATGTCGGAGGTCGCACAATTGGTGATTCCCGCGACAGCCACTAAAGGCGCAGGCGACGTCGGCGTTGGGGCCTTCGTCCTTTTGGCGATGGCGCATGGTTTGGAAAACGCCCGCGCTCCGTTGGCAAAGGATGCACCCGCTGGCTTGCAAAGCTTCGCCCGCCGCGATGGCTCGTTAGATTATGCTGCATGGTTAGAGGCAGAATTGAACCGCCGCACGGGTAGCGATTTCTTAAATGCCGCGCCGGATAAACGACGCGCAGTTTTGTCAGCCTTGGACGCTGAAGCCTTCGCCGAGAGCCAAAACGCAAACCCATGGCGCACCATTAAGGCGCTGATATTGCTTGGCTATTACACCAGCGAGGAGGGCGGATCACGCGAATTGGCTTATGAACACATCCCCGGCAAATGGGTGCCGGACATGCCGGTAGAGCCCGATACGCGGTCCTACAGCAGCGATTGGACAGGGGTGGAGTTCGGATAATGGCAGAAACTTATGAATTCGACGCCATCGTCGTTGGCTCAGGCATTACCGGCGGTTACGCGGCCAAGGAACTGACCGAGGCGGGCCTCAAAGTCCTGATGATTGAACGCGGTCGCGACATTAAGCATGGCGGGGATTACGCCACGGAAATGAAAACGCCATGGGAAATGCCCTTTCGAGGGAGCGGCGACCGTGCGAAATATGCCGAAGAATTCCCCGTGCAAATGCTCAACCGGCATTTCAATGAGTTTACTGCGGGGCATTTTGTAAACGATGCGGAGAACCCCTATACAACGCCGGAGGATCGCGCATTTAATTGGTTCCGCTCCTATCAATTGGGCGGCCGGTCGCTAACCTGGGGGCGGCAGTGTTACCGTTGGTCAGACTATGATTTCGGCGCGAATAAGCGTGATGGCGTCGGCAATGATTGGCCCATCCGTTATGCCGATGTCGCGCCTTATTATGACAAGGTTGAGGCGTTCATCGGTGTGGCGGGACAAAAGGAAGGGCTGGCGCAATTGCCCGATGGTCCGTTCCTGCCGCCATTTGAATTGAACGCCGTGGAACAAAGCCTGCGCGCGAAAATTGGCGCAAAATGGCCGGACCGTGTGGTGACGCCGGGACGTGTTGCGAACCTCACCCAATCGAAAGACGACGAGGGGCGCGGCCAATGCCAAAGCCGGGCCATATGCGCACGCGGGTGCAGCTATGGCGCGTATTTCTCAACGCAGAGCAGCACCTTACCCGCTGCAATGAAAACGGGGCGGCTGACTGTTATTACCGATAAGGTCGTCGAGAAATTGGACTATGATCCGGCGACGAAGCGGATAACAGGAGTGCGATTTATTGACCGCCTGACCGGAGAACGTGGGCGTGCGACGTCGCGAATCGTGTTTTTGAACGCGGGTGCGTTTAACTCGGTCCACATTCTGCTCAATAGCGCCGATGACACCAACCCCAATGGCCTCGCCAACAGCAGCGGCGTTCTTGGCACGCATATTATGGACCATGCCAGCACCCTGTCCGCCATCGCCATTATGCCGGGATTTGAGGACCGGACCAGCTTTGGCAACCGGCCATCGGGGGCGATCATTCCAAGGTTTCGTAACCTAGACACCATGGATGGCGTCGGCCACACGCGCGGCTATTCTTATCAGGGTGGCGCTTTGCAAAGCGGATGGTCACGCGGGAAGCGCGAGGCCGGCATTGGCGAGGATTACAAAAACGCTCTGCAAAAACCCGGCCCATGGCGCGCGGTATTCGTTGCCTTTGCCGAATGTATGCCGCGTGTGACCAACCGGTTGACTTTGGACAAAGCCAAGAAGGATGCGCAGGGCCTTCCCGCGCTCAATATCGACATGGCATTTGGGAAAGAGGAACACGCCGCGCTGGCCGATGCAAAGGCGGAGGCAGAGGCGATGCTGACCCATGCGGGCGGTAAAGTCATCATGGGCTTCGACAAGCCGGGTGCCCCGGGCAGCGCTATCCACGAAATGGGCGGCGCGCGTATGGGTTTTTATCCCAAGGACAGCGTACTGAACCAATGGAGCCAAGCGCACGACGCGCCGAACCTGTTCGTCACCGACGGCGCACAAATGGCCAGCAGTGCATGCCAAAACCCATCGCTCACCTACATGGCGCTCACGGTGCGCGCGTGTGAGGCAGCGGTGCGGATGATGAAGGCGGGGGAGATTTAGGGCAGCTTCGCTCAAGCGGTTAGCCAAAATTGAAGCGCCTGAGCCAATGGCTTAGGCGCTTTATTTTCGACCCACGTCTTAAAAAATGGCTCCCTGGGAGAGAGGTGAACTTGATGTATGCAACCGTTCGCCCTTGTCGCTGGCAGGCCGTTAGACCGTTGCATTAGCGCCAGTTACATGGCCGCCCCGCCCCGCTACTGTTTATTGACATTCGCCACAGTCCGCCATAATATCGGGGGACAAATCGGGGTTTAAGAATTCGGGGGACACTTTGGGCAATCTAACCGCATTGGCAGTGAAGAACGCGACAAAGGCGGGGCGCTATCGGGATGGCAAGGGCCTGATGTTGATTGTCCGGCCAACCGGCGGGCGCTCATGGATTGTTCGCGTTCAAGTGGATGGCAGGGAACGCGATTTTGGGCTTGGCTCATTGGATGACGTCACGCTGGCAGAGGCGCGGGAAAAGGCCGCCCTTGTGCGCAAGCAATATCGGGAAGGTATTGACCCCGTGGCGGCAAAGCGGGCGGCGCGGCTGGCCATGCGCGCTATTCCGACATTTGCAGAGGCGTCGGCGCGCTATCGGGAAGAACACGCCCCGTCATGGCGTAGCGAAAAACATCGGGCGCATTGGCTCACCTGCTTAGAGGCCTATGCCTTCCCACGGCTGGGCGCGCTGGGGGTAGACACCATCGATGCGGCCATGGTGCGTGATGTGTTGCTGGCCATATGGCTGGACAAGCCCGAAACGGCGCGGCGCGTTCGCCAGCGCATTTGCGCGGTGCTCGACTGGGCGCATGGCAATGGATACCGCCCGCAAGAGGCCCCCTTGCGCTCAATTAACAAAGGCCTACCCCGCCAGCCCAAACAGGACCGCCACCACGCGGCGATGCCTTTCGATAGCGTCCCCGCCTTTTGCCAAGAACAAGAGGCCATGGCCCCGACCATGGGGCGGCTGGGCTTGCTATTCACGATCTACACGGCGGCGCGCTCGGGCGAAACGCGGGGCGCAACATGGGCAGAAATTGACCTAGAGGCCGCGCTTTGGACGATACCGGCGGACCGCATGAAGGCAGGGCGCGCCCATAGTGTCCCCCTATCACCGGCGGCGCTTTCGATATTGGACAAGGCGCGGGCGGCGGCTGGCGGCGATAATGCCTGCGGGTTGATATTCACGGGGCGCGGCGGGCGGACCCTATCCGACATGACTCTGGGCAAGGTGCTGCGGGATGCTGGCCAGCCGTTCACGGTGCACGGCTTTCGGAGTGCCTTTAAGGACTGGGCCGCCGAATTGACCAATTTCCCCGACGCGGTTTCAGAGGCGGCGCTTGCCCATGGCGACCCCGACAAGGTGCGCAAGGCATACCGCCGAACCGATTTCCTGACATTGCGGCGCGACCTAATGGCCGCATGGGCGGACTATGTGCAAAGCCATGGCGGCAAGGTGCTGCGCTTCCCTACGCGGGCCGGTGAAGGGATAAGCGCATGACGGCGCGGCTGGGGACCGTTGCGGGGCCGGACACATGGGCGGCGGCGCTTGCCTGCTATCGCATGGCGGACGCCGATTTAGAGGCGCTGGGGCGCGATTATTCCGACGATGAATTGGACCACTACGCGGGC
>JBGSSR010000033.1:0-4493 GCA_041736905.1 Sphingomonadaceae bacterium
CGGCGCGCTGTCGGCGATGGGGCGGTCGCGTGGGTCCTTGCTGTCGAGGATGCGCAAGGGGTTCTTGGCCAGACGCTCAATGGAGTCCTCCGACAACTCGGCCCGATGTGCCTCAAAATGTTCGACCAGCGCGGCGCGCCACGCATCGCGGCTTGGCCCATCGCCAAGGGTGTTGAGGTGCAAAGTGATGTGCTCGGCGATCCCCAATTCCTTCAGCAATTGGTCCGCCATGACCAGCAATTCGACGTCCGCCTGCGGTTCTGCCGCGCCCAGAATTTCGGCATCAATCTGATGAAACTGCCGATAACGGCCCTTTTGCGGGCGCTCGTAACGGAACAACGGCCCGTGCGTTGCCACCTTCAACGGCGCATGTTGTTGCCAGCCGTTGGTGATATAGGCACGACAAAGCCCAGCGGTAAATTCGGGGCGCAAGGTTACGCTGTCCCCGCCGCGATCGTCGAAGCTGTACATTTCCTTCGACACCACATCGGTCGTCTCGCCAAGGCTGCGCGCAAACACGTTGGTCGGTTCAATCACTGGCATCGCCACGCCCTTGAACCCGTAAAGTTTGCGGATACGGTGGAACGTGTCCACGACATGCTCAAACCGGTCGTAATCCGGCCCAAAAATATCCTGCGTGCCGCGTATCGGCTGTGGTGTTTGAATCTTTGCCATGCGGCCCCCTAGCGGGTTTTTCAGGCGGTGAAAAGGAGCAGGATAAAAAGCCCCAATGTGTTGACTAGGCCGGTCATAATCATGGCGAGGCCGGCTATCGCGCCCTCCCGCTGCCCGATACCGAACGCGAAACTGGTGCCGACGCCATGCGCGCCGGTGCCGAATGCCATGCCCCGCGCCATCGGGCTTTGTATGGGGAGGCGGAGGAGCAAGTTGCCCATCGCCCCGCCAATCACGCCGGTCAAGATGACGAACAACGCCGCCAAGTTCGGATCACCACCGATTTGCGCCGCAAAGGGCATGGCAAAGGGGCTGGTCATGCTGCGCGGCCACAGGCTTTGCGCGGTGATGGCGTCCATGGGGATGAGGGCTAGGGTCGCCCATGTGACGGCCAGCGAGACCATGCTGCCCACACTTACCCCCGCCAGCATCACCGCCCAATGCCGCCGGATGAGCGCGCGTTCGCGGTATAATGGCAGGGCAAAGGCCACCGTCGCAGGGCCGAGCATCCAGACGAAGGCGTAGCTATATTCGGCATATTGCGCATAACTCGTGCGGGTGAGAAGCGCCGCGATGAGAAGGACAAACGATACGCTCAGCGCCGGTCCGCTCCACCATCGGTTCAGCCGCGCATGGACGGCGCGGGCCAGCACATAGAGAATAAGCGTTGCCGCCGCCCATAAGATGCCGGTGCTCATAATTCACTCCGCCCGCGCATCATATATTGCACCGCAAGGCCGACGCTAGCCATCACCACCATAACGCCGATGATGAGCGATATGAGGATTTTCAACCCCAAAGGCCCGAACAGCAAGGGGTAGCTTAATATCGCCAACACCGCGGGAATGAAGAACAATTGCAAATGCCGGATGAGCAAATCCGCCCCCGCCTCCACCCATTCGGGCTTGAGTATTCGCGTGGAAAGAAGGACGAATAGCGCCGCCATGCCGACAACGCCGCCCGGGATGGGGATGGCCCACACCTCCGCCACCCATGACCCCGCCGCCCACAGGGCCGCGCATAGGACAAGGCCAAGGAGGAGGGAAAGATTGCGTGCCAACATCCCCCTCCGCTTACGCAATTCGCGGCCCGTTGCAAGCGCGCCCGCAAATCACCGCTTGACTTTTTGCACCGCAACATAGATACGGGCACCCAACGACGAAGGCGCAGGGACATTCCCTGCCCCTGATCAACGCCTTGCCGCGTGAAGGGTAAAGGGGCAATTCCGCCCACTTTGCCCCTGCAAGTTGGTCCAAATCGTCGGTTATTTACGACAGCCTGCCGATCACGCATCGGGCTCGTCACGTTGGACGAGTTTATCACCTTTGCGGCGTTTTCACGCCGTCTAAGCCGTGCGGCTTGTTCGTATTTGAAAGATTTTATGACACAATTTTCCGATTTCGCCTTTATTGAGCGCATTCACACGACGCTTGAAGAGGGCAGCTATAACAAGCCGACCCCGATTCAGGCGCAGGCCATTCCCCACGCCCTGGAAGGCAAAGATATTTTGGGCATCGCGCAAACCGGCACGGGTAAGACCGCCGCGTTTTCGCTGCCGTCGCTGAACCGCCTCGCCTCCAAGAAATTGGGCACGGGCAAATATCAAACACGCATGTTGGTGCTGGCCCCGACCCGCGAATTGGCGACGCAAATTGCCGAAAGCATGACCAAATATGGTAAGGGCCTTGGCCTCTACATCACGACCGCGTTCGGCGGAGTGCCAATCAACCGTCAAAAACGCATCCTGCAAAAGGGCGTCGATGTGTTGGTCGCAACCCCGGGCCGTTTGCTCGACCTGTATGAGCAAAACGCGTTGGACCTGAACATGGTCGAAATTCTGGTGCTGGATGAGGCCGACCAAAAGCTGGACCTTGGCTTCATGGTGCCGTTGAAACGTATCGTGACTTTGTTGCCGAAGAAGCGCCAAAGCCTGTTCTTCTCCGCCACTATGCCGAAATCGATTTCGGAATTGGCCGGTCAATATCTGGTTGACCCCGTGAAGGTTGAGGTTGCGCCTGCCGCGACGACTGCCGAAAAAATCGAGCAAATCTGCTATTTCCCACGCGGCGAAGACAAGTCGCGTTTGCTGGCCAAAGTGCTTCGCGAAGAAGACCCGATGCGGGTGCTGATTTTCACGCGGACCAAGCATGGCGCGGACCGTCTGGTCACGTTCCTTGAGCGTGATGGTTTCCCATCCGCCGCCATCCACGGCAACAAATCGCAACCGCAACGTGAAAAGGCGTTGAATGCGTTCAAGAAGGGGCAAATTACATGCCTCGTCGCCACCGATATTGCGGCGCGCGGTATCGATGTGTCGGGCGTTTCGCACGTCATCAACTATGAATTGCCCAATGTTCCGGAGCAATATGTTCACCGTATCGGCCGCACCGCGCGTGCGGAAGCGGAGGGCATTGCCATCTCGCTGGTTGGCCCGGATGAGCGCCAGTGGTTGCGCGATATTGAGCGTTTGACCAAGATTAAACTCACGGCGCTGAAATTGCCGATGGGTTATGATGCGCCCAATCCCGCCGAACTGCCCCCTCCGCAAATGGGTGGCGGCGGAAAGCGCGGCAGCTTTGCGGCCCGTCCTGCGCGTGGCAACACGGGTGGGGCACGTCCTGTATCGCAGGGCAAACCGCGCACGGGTAAGCCGAGTGCCAAACCCGGCGCGAAACCGGGCGGCGGCAATCCCTATGCGCCGAAACCCAAATCCGATGCCCCACGCGGCGACCGTCGCCCCTCACGCTCCGGCGAAGGTGGCGGCAAAAGTCGGCAAAGCTGGCGCTAACTTGACCTTGGCAAGGGGGCTATGGGGAACCATATCCCCCTTTGGCCGTCCGGTACCTTGGTCATTTGGTGTTAAGCCAATGCGGGCCATAGGGTGCGCGCAGTCAACAGGGAGTTTTGTGGACAGATGCTAAGGGCGCTGTTCAAATCACGCAAACAAGCGGTTCAGCCGGGGGCGTCTATCCCTGCGGGGATGCGCGTCTATGCCATTGGCGATGTGCATGGGCGGCTGGATCTGCTGAAGACCCTGCTGGGGCAGATCATTTCCGATGACCGGCATCGCGAACCTGCCGACACGCAAATCATTTTGCTGGGCGATCTTGTCGATCGCGGGCCGGATTCCGCCGGCGTGGTCGAAACCCTGCGCCTGCTGTCGCAAAGCGGGCTCAACATCCGGTGCATTGCGGGCAATCATGAGGAAGTGATGCTCGACACGCTCGCCAATCCCACGGCGGAAATGGCACGATTTTTCTACCGCATTGGCGGGCGCGAAACCCTGCTCAGCTATGGCCTGTCCGAGGAGGAAATGGACCGTCTGGACTATGGTCAATTGGCCGAGCGGATGGTGGAGCTTGTCCCGCCCGAGCATATCGAATTTCTATCCGCGATGGAAAATTGCATCGTCATCGGCGATTACGCCTTCGTCCATGCGGGGATTAGCCCCTATATTCCATTGGAAAATCAACAGTTAAAGGCGCTACGCTGGATCCGCGAAGATTTTCTTAGCTTTCAAGGCGAACTGGAAAAAACCATCGTTTACGGCCATACCATCACCGAAAACGTCGATTTCGGGACCAGCCGCATTGGGCTGGACACCGGCGCGTATAAATCGGGCAAGCTGACCGCGATGGGATTGGAGGGCAGCGCGCGCTGGTTCCTCGACACCGCGCCGGTTGAGGCGGCGGCCTAAACCGCCCGACCCCAATTTTTCCGCTGCTTACCCCGCGATAACGGCACGAACCGCCGCCAAAGCTGCATCGGCCTTGTCGCCATCCGGCCCGCCGCCATGCGCCATATCGGCTCGGCCACCG
>JBGSSR010000327.1:0-3799 GCA_041736905.1 Sphingomonadaceae bacterium
GGCCCGTCACCCGCTGATACACGCGGCCGACGTTGGTGGTGTGGGCGATGTCGCCGGAAAAGGGGCTGCCCATCGTAATCACTTGGCGCACGGCGGCGGGGCGTTCCTTAGCATATTCGCGCGCGATCAGGCCGCCAAGACTCCACCCAAGTAACGCAACCGGTGTGCCATCGGCGAATCGGCGGACCTGTTCATCGACGCGGTCAATCGTCGCATCATCTACGCCCATGTTGCGGCCAAGGCCCCAATGCGAAACATCGAAATCGGCGGCGCGGAGGCTGCGATAGAGGAGCGCCATCGAATCATGTGAAGCCATGAAGCCGGGCAAGAGCATGACCTTACGCCCCTGTCCCCGCGTGGGTACACCGACGGGCGCGGCGAACAGTGCCTTGGCATGCATGGTGAAAAACGTCGGAAACTCGCGCGTGACCAGGCCCATGGCCGACGGTGCGGCAATGGGTTTACGTGCCTTAAGCGGAGCGTAGAGAAGGGCGGGATTCGACGACATCATCCCACTATAGTAGCACGCGCTCATGTATGAAAGATTTATGACGCTCAAATTGACAATTTGCGACAAATGGAGCGCGGACCTCAACTCACCCCATTTTCAGGCGGAACACCGCATGTTCGGCGGTGAGGTTCGAGAGCCGACGCGATGTCCGTTTGCCGCCGCTTAAAAACCATTCGCCCGTGACGCGATAATCGCGGAAAGCGACCAATTCGCGGAAATCGTCGATGGTGAGATGGTGGATATTGGGCGTGTCATACCAGCGTTCCGGCAATAGCTTCGTCACCGGCATCCGCCCGCCGAGGATCAGGCTGCTCCGCACCCGCCAATGGGCGAAATTGGGGAAGGTCACAAACGCCTCCCGCCCGATGCGCAGCAATTGGTCCAGCACTTTGTCGGGGCGGTTGGTCGCCGGAAGTGTTTGGCTCATAACGACAAAATCGAAACTGTCGGACAGATAATCGGCGAGGTCCACATTCGCATCCCCCTGCACCACCGGTAGGCCCAGCGCAACTGCATCGGCGCAGCGCACAGGGTCCAGTTCAAGGCCGCGCCCGTCGACCTGCTTCGCCTCCCGCAGGGCTGACAGCAACTCCCCCCCGCCGCACCCAATGTCGAGCACGCGCGCGCCCACGGGCATTGCGTCGAAAATAATTTGCAGGTCGGGGCGCAAGGCATTGGCGAACGGGGCGACGGTCATGGCCGCCCTCCATTTCCCAAAAACCCCGCAATGATGCGGTTCATTTCCGGCGGGTCGAGCAGGAAGGCGTCGTGACCAAACGGGCTGGAGAGCTCCACAAAACTCACATCCGCGCCCGCGCCATTGAGGGCATGAACGATCCGCCGCGATTCGGCGGTGGGGTAGAGCCAGTCAGTGTCGAAGCTGATCAGGCAAAACCGCGTTTTTGTCCCCGCAAAGGCGCGCGCCAATCGGCCCTCATGCGGGTCGGCGAGATCGTAATAATCCATGGCGCGGGTGATGTAGAGATAACTGTTGGCGTCAAACCGCTCGGTAAAGCTGGATCCCTGATATCGCAGATAGGATTCCACCTGAAAGTCGGCGTCGAAGCCGAAGGTCTTTTCGGCACGGTTTTGCAATTTCCGCCCGAATTTTTCGGTCAGGCCTTCCTCCGACAAATAGGTGATATGCGCCGCCATGCGCGCGACCGCCAACCCCTTTACCGGCGCGGAATCGATGCCGTAATAGCGGCCCTCCTGCCAATCAGGGTCGGCCATGATGGCCTGCCGCCCGACTTCGTGAAAGGCGATATTCTGCGCGCTATGCCGCGCGGTGGAGGCGATGACGATGGCGCGTTCGACGCGCTCAGGGAACAATGCGGCCCAGCTTAACGCCTGCATCCCGCCCATGGAGCCGCCGACGACAGCATAGAGTCGGTCGATGCCCAAATGGTCGAGCAAGATCGCCTGCGCGCGCACCATGTCGCCAATGGTTATGACGGGAAAGTCCATGCCGAACGGTTCATCGGTGGCGGGGTTGATGCTGGACGGGCCGGAGGAGCCCAGACAACTGCCCATGACATTGGCGCATAGGACGAAGAAACGGTCGGTATCGACGGGCTTTCCGGGCCCGACGAGAGAGGTCCACCACCCCGCCTTGCCTGTTTTCGGATGGTCGCTGGCCACATATTGGTCGCCGGTCAGCGCGTGGCAGATGAGGATCGCGTTGCTGGCATCGGCATTTAATGTGCCATAAGTCTCATACGCGACGTCAAACGGGGCGAAATCCACCCCGCTTTCCAATTTGACCGGCCCCAGCAATTTCACCTGCCGGTCCAATCCGAAACGTGCATCCTGTCCTGATAACCCACTCATGCGGCATAGCCTTAGCGCCGCTTTACCACGCCGCAACACATTATTGGCATTTGCACGCAAAGCCGCTAAGCCCGCCGTCATTATGAGCCAATCTGAAACGCCCGCAACCCCGCCTTCTGGCCGCCCTGCCCCTAAGCCGTGGATAAATGCCTTGCACGCCTATGTGCCGGGGAAGAGCAAGGGCTCCGATGGGCGGGCGCTTATCAAATTGTCGGCGAATGAAAACCCGTTGGGCAGCAGCGCGGCGGCACTTTCGGCATTGACGCAGGGGCACGATGCCTTGGGCGCGGCGCCTTATCCCGACCCCGACAGCACGGCGTTGCGCGAAGCCATTGGTACGCTGCATGGCCTGAACCCTGCGCAAATCGTGTGCGGCACCGGTTCGGACGAGCTGCTCAACCTGATTGCGCAGGGCTATGCCGGCGTCGGCGATGAAATCATCCACGTCCGCTATGGTTTTGCCGTCTATGACATCGCCACGCGGCGGATCGGCGCGACGCCGGTGGTGGTGGCGGACAGCGATTACGCGACCGACGTGGATGCCATCCTTGCCGCCGTGACGGATAAGACACGGGTGGTGTTTGTGGCAAACCCGAACAACCCCACCGGCACCTTGACCGCGTCGGAGGACATTCGGCGGCTCCATGCGGGGCTGCGCGGCGATATCGTGTTGGTGCTCGACCAAGCCTATGCCGAATATCTGGACCCAGCAGAGGCGGCGACGGCGTTTGTGTTGGCGGGGGAAGCCGATAATGTGCTGGTCACGCGGACGTTTTCGAAGATTTACGGGCTGGCTGCCGAGCGTATTGGTTGGGCGTTCGGGGCCGATGCGTTGATCGCCACGCTCAACAAAATTCGTGGGCCGTTTAATGTGACAACGAAGGGGCAGAAGGCGGCGATTGCGGCATTACATGACCAAGATTTCGTCACCAAAAGCCGCGCGATGAACGCCGCCGGCCTCGCCCAATTCACCGCCGATATGGCCGCGCTTAGCAATCATGGGGTGCGCGTTGTGCCATCCGCCGCGAACTTCGCGCTGGTCCTGTTTGAAGGCCAAGTGAGCGCCGAAACCGTGTATCACGCGTTGATGGACGGCGGTTATATCACACGGCATCTGCCCAATCAGGGGTTGGCACATGGCGTGCGCATCACCATCGGCACGCCGGAGCAAATGGCCGAGGTGACCGCGATTATCCGCGCTTGCGTTGAGGGTGCGGCATAATGCTCCCCTTCGCCCGCGTCACCGTCATTGGCCTTGGCCTGATCGGCTCGTCGCTCGCCCGCGCGGTGAAGGCGAATATGCCGGATGTGCGCCTGACCGGCTATGATGCCAGCGAAGCCGTGCGGGAAACGGCGCGCGCGCTCAACCTGTGCGATGATATTGCCGATACGGCTGGCACAGCGGTCATCGACGCCGATCTGGTCGTGCTGTGCGTCCCCGTGGGTGCGATGGCCGCC
>JBGSSR010000048.1:0-2739 GCA_041736905.1 Sphingomonadaceae bacterium
CTCCGCCTGCGCCGCCGTAACCATCGCATCGGCGCGGGCGACATCGGCCTCGGCGGCGTCCACGGTTGGCGAACGTGCCTCAGCCGCCGCCATCGCCTCTTGCAACGATTGCGCGAAAGCCGGCGTGGTGAGGCACAAGGCCATGCCAGTGCCGAGGAGGGAGAGGGTGCGAACAATCGTCACGGCAATGCGGCCCCTTATTTGAAAATCGTTCCGGCGCGCGTGCCCATTTTCTTAAAAAACATGGCGGCGGGACAAAATCCGGTGAAGCTGGCTTGCAGCAGGTTCACGCCTGCAAACATGGTCAAATATATCCACGCGGGGTGCAAGAAATGGGCTAGCAACGCGCTCACCAACACCACGACCCCGGCAAAGCGCATCACGGCGCGGTCCAAATTCATCATAACGTCCTCCTATGTTGCCCCTGGTGCGACCCGAAAGGCAAATTGTGTTTAATCCTCAACGTCGAGTTTCAATTTCTTGATACCCATGACGTGCATGGCGAGCTTTTCGTAAAACGGCTCACTCTCGCCCTTGCGGATTTTGCGCAGGAAGTATTTTTCGAAGCCGATTTTCGCCAAATGCACCCATTTGCCCGATGACGACCAATTGGTGTTGCGCGGCGGAATTTGCGGTTGCGCGACGAAGCACACGCCACCGTCGCCGAAATCGGCGAGGCAAATGGCGTTCCATGTGCCCTCATGCGTGGGCGCTTTGCCGTCCAATTCCTGCCGCATATTGTGCGCGATGGCGGTGACCATCGATTCAATCATAAAGCCAGTTTTGGGCACGCCAACGGGAACGGGGGTGCCGCCCATCGGCGCAATGGCGACGCACACGCCAAGGCCATAGATGTTTTTGAAGGTCGGATTGCGCTGCTTTGCATCGACAATGATAAAGCCGCGCGGATTGGAGAGGCCTTCAATCCCGAACACAGCATCCACGCCGCGGAAAGCGGGGAGCATCATGCAATAGCCAAAGGGCAATTCATGGTTCGCCTTTACGCTGCCATCGTCGTTGACCTCAGTCACAAAGGCGGTGTGGTCGGCAAATTTATCGACCTTGGCATTCGTCACCCATTTGATGTGCCGTTGGCGCATTTCACTCTCCAACAGCCCCTTGGTATCGCCCACGCCGTCAAGGCCAAGATGGCCGACATAGGGTTCGCTGGTCACAAACGTCATCGGCACTTTGTCGCGGATTTTGCGGCGGCGTAGTTCGGTGTCGAGGATCATGGCGAATTCATACGCCGGACCATAGCAGCTTGCGCCATGCACCGCGCCGACGACGATGGGTTTCGGATTGGCGCAGAATTCTTCAAATTTCACAAACGCCTCGGCGGCATGGTCGGTGGCGCACACGCTGACCGTTTGGCCCTCGGGGCCGAAGCCCTCGATTTCGTCAAAGGCTAATTGCGGGCCGGTGGCGATGATGAGGTAATCATAATCGACGAAGCTGCCGTCGAGCAATTCGACACGGTTTTCCGTGGGGTGAACCTTCGCCGCGCCGACCGAGTTAAAACCAATGCCTTGTTTCTTCATCACGGGGGGCAAGTGGACGCGAATCGCCTCTGGCTCACGCCAGCCGACGGCGACCCATGGGTTGGACGGGACGAACCAATAATCCTCACCCTTGTTCAGGACCATGATCTCGACATCCTTGCCGCATGTTCCTTTGATTTCATAGGCGGCAATGGTTCCGCCCAATCCCGCGCCCAAAACGACGACTTTTGCCTTCCCGCTCATCATTCACTCTCCCTGGGGATGAAAAAATTGAAACTGTCTCTTTCAATTACAATATTATGGATATATGATATATGCAATCATTAAATGATGGGGCGCAGCGATTGCCCCCAAATGAAAGGAATAAGGACCATGTTCGGATTGTTCGGAAAGTCGAAACATCAAGAGGTTAGCGCCACGGAACTCAACGCCATGCTCGCCGACAAAACGGCCATGGTCGTAGATGTGCGGGAGGTTGATGAATTCGCCGCTGGGCATATTCCCGGCGCGTTGAACATGCCATTATCCACGTTTCAGGCGACGAAGTTGCCCGACTCGGGCGGCAAAACCATTGTGCTAAGCTGCGCAGCGGGCAGCCGGTCGGCGATGGCTTTGGGCAAGTGCGCGCAGGCGCAATCGGCGGTGGACACGCATTTGGCAGGCGGATTTGGCGCATGGAAATCGGCGGGATTGCCCGTCGCGCGCTGATATTGCGGTGGCGATTTGATATTTTTTTGAGGGGATGAATGTGATGCGTGTTGGCAACCATATTAAAGGACGGTCGATTCGTCCCATTGTTGCGGCGTCTATGCTCGCATTGAGCATCGCCACGCTCTCCGCCTGCGACTCAGGCGAAGAGGCGACGGTCGCGGCGAATCAAGGTGATGCCATCCCCGCAGGCACGCCGATGCTGACCGTCGCCGAGAAAGACATTGCCGATTGGCGCGACTTTGGCGGCGAAATCACCGCAACCGATATGGCCGACGCGCGCACACGCATTGGCGGCACACTCGTCAGTCTAAATGTGACCGAAGGGGTTTCGGTGCGCAAAGGCCAAGTGATTGGGCAGGTCGTGGACAGCCGCTTGGGCTATGAAAGCGGGGCCTACGCCAGTCAGGCCGCCGCCGCGGATGCGCAAGGGGCCGCCGCTAGTGCGCAATTGGCGTCCGCCGAAGCAGAACTGAAACGCACGCGCTATCTGGTCCAAAATGGCGTCTATGCGCCCGCCGCGCTCGAC
>JBGSSR010000058.1:0-2397 GCA_041736905.1 Sphingomonadaceae bacterium
CGGATCGGCCAGCGCAGGGCGCACTGTCGTGGGTTTCGCCACCAGCCACGGCTTCGCCGCCGCCCGCTCGGCCAGCATATATGGCACCAGCGCCGTCGTTCTGGCCGAACAGGACGGCGCGATGGAGCGCGACTATGCCTATCGCACCGTGCGCCATTGGGCCGATGCGGAAAGCGTGGAATCGCTCGGCCAACGCGCCGGTGAACGCGCTGTGCGCAAGGTTGGCGCAAAAAGCATTGCGGGCGGCAAAATGCCCGTGGTGCTGGACCCCCGCGTGTCCGCTGGCCTCATCGGGCACCTCATGGGAGCGATTAGCGGGACAGCGATTGCGCGGCGCACGTCGTTCCTGCTGGACGATGAGGGGAAGGCCGTGTTCCCGTCCAATATCAGCATCATCGACGACCCGCACCGGATGCGCGCACTTGGTTCGCGCCCCTTTGATGGCGAAGGATTGCCGACGGCGAAGCGCGCTTTGGTGGAGGCGGGCGTGCTCACCGGATGGCTTTGCGATGCAGCGTCAGCGCGGCAATTGGGGCGCACACCCACCGGCCATGCGGGCTTTGGCGGTGGCATAACGGGTAGCAATTTGTATATGGAACCGGGCGCGATGACGCCCGACGAATTGATGGCCGACATCACCGATGGCGTCTATATCACCGAACTCATCGGCATGGGCGTCAACCCCGTGACCGGCGATTATAGTCGCGGCGCAGCGGGGTTCCTGATTAAGAATGGCGTCTTGGCCGAACCGGTGAATGAAATCACCATCGCGGGCAATTTGCGCGACATGTTTGCGAACCTTGCCGCCGCCAATGACTTGGAATTCCGCCAATCGACCAACGCACCGACAGTGCGGTTGGAGGGGATGACGGTGGCCGGTGGCTGATTTGCCTATATTGGTGGAGACCGTCACCGCGCTCGTCCGGCGCGCTGGCGGGGTGGCGATGGAGGATTTCCGCTTGGGCGAAGCCACCGCCTCTGCGCAATGGGACAAGGACGACAAAAGCCCGGTTTCCGCCGCTGACCTCGCGGTCGATGCGTTGCTGCGCGACCAACTCACCCGCTTGTTACCCGGCTCCGGTTGGCTGTCAGAGGAAACGGCGGACAGTGCGGATCGCTTGTCCCGCGACTATGTCTGGATTGTCGATCCCATCGACGGCACGCGCGATTATATCAGGGGCCGCGCCGGTTGGGCGGTGTCGGTCGCGCTTGTCTATCAAGGCGAAGTCGCCGCCGCATGGCTCTACGCCCCCGCGCGCCATGAAATGTTGGTCGCGATGCGCGGCGAAGGCGCAACGTGCAACCACGCGCCCTTAACTGCCAGCCACCGGACGAACCTAACTAGCGCGCGTTTCCCAGCGGTGCATTTGCCCGCCTACGCCCGCGATATGGAGGCATCGCCCTGCCCCAATTCCATTGCTTTGCGGATGGTGGAGATCGCGTGCGGCCGTGCCGATGTCTTGGCCACGGTGCGATGGGGCGCGGAATGGGACGTGGCGGCGGCGGACTTGATCGCGCGCGAGGCGGGCGCAGCGGTAACCGATGCGCATGGTGCGCCGCTCGCCTATAATAAGGCCGAACCGAAGGCCTATGGGGTGATGGTCACTGCGCCTGCGTTGCATGGGGCGATGGTCGAACGGATCGCCAAACTATAAGGTTTTGAGCAATTTTTCCGCATCCGCCCGCCCGGGCATGTCGGGGTCTTGCAATGCCAATGCCAGCGCCGCCTTCGCTTTTTTTTGCTGCTTCGCGTTCAGATATGCCTTGGCCAAATGATAGTGAATAAAGCCATTGTCCGGCACCATCACCGCTGCTTTTTGCAGCAGCTGCACCGGCACGACCTTCAACTTGCCCTGCTCCATCAACACATAACCATAGACGTGCGTGGCCAACGGGCTGGCCGGATTGACGCGGTACGCGGCCTGGGCATAGATCACGGCGCGGTCCACCTCGCCCGATAATGCCAATGCGCGCGCCATATCGGCGAGCAAACGCGGGTCATGCGCGCCTGTTCGCGCCAGCAAAGCTTCCCCATAAGCAATCGCCTCCGCCCAATCGGCGTTTTCCATGGCAATATCAAAGCGCAATTGCTGCGCCGCCAGACTGTCAGGATTGGCCACCTCAAACGCATCCAGCATCGCCATTGCGTCGTCATCACGGTCTATCCGCACCAGCACGTCGAACAGGCGCAGCATCACCGGCGTGCCAAAATGCAGCTCATGCGCGCGGCGATAGGGTTCGACCGCGTCGGAATCGCGCCCGGCCACCACCAACAAATCTCCGACCAGCATATGCGCATCGGCAATGCCGGGGTTTTTGTCCCGCAACCGCTCGGCGCGGGGCAGTGCGGCCTCCGCCTCGCCATTCGCCGCCATCGCGCGCAGATAGGGAATAACC
>JBGSSR010000117.1:0-7122 GCA_041736905.1 Sphingomonadaceae bacterium
CAGGTCATGCTCGCCGGGATGGTCAAACACGCTGGCAAAACCGTGCGCTTTCACCGCTTGCAAGGTATCGCCATAGCCGGGCCGCGTGTGGCCGTAATCGACGACCAACAAGGCCCCGCCCTGCCGCGCCAACCGCTCCGCCAGTTCGTATAAAATCGCGGCCCCAGCGGGCGCGTTTTCATAAATGCTGCCCAAGGGGGCATCGCGCATCGGCGGCGGGACGGCGTGGCTCATGTCGGTGTCGCCGTGGACAATGCTATAGCCGGTTGCAGGATCGCCGCCCGCATGGCTCACCCGCCGGTCGCGCCAACCCGCCGCGGTCATTTCGACTTGGCGGATAGGAAGCGCGTCGAAAAATTCGTTGGCGATGATGAGCATCGGGCCGTCATGCGGCAGAGTCTCTATGCCATCATGGTGCACCGCTTGCGGGACAGCGGCGGATTGCAACGCGCGCAAGGCGGGGCTGGTCTCCACAAAATGCACCGATGGGGTAAAGCCGAATTTCCGCCCCGCCCTTAACGCATCCGCCGCCAAAGTGCCGCGCCCGGGGCCAAGCTCAACGTAATGCACCACAGGTTCACCCGCCCGCATCCATTGGTCGGCGCACCACAGGCCGATCATCTCCCCGAACATCTGGCTGATTTCCGGCGCGGTGATGAAATCGCCCTCGGCCCCTAACGGGTCGCGGGTCGCGTAATAATGGGCATTGGCGCGGCCCATATAGTCCATCAGGCTAATGGAGCCCGCCGCCGCAATCCGCTCTGCCAATAATTCGGGCAAAGTCGGCGCAGCCGCATTCATCGCACGGGCCGTGTCAGGCAACGCTATTGCCCCCCGCAATCGGCTCAATCCGCCCACGGCGGCCTTTGGCAGTGAACAGCAACCACAGGCCGATAAGGAACATCGGCAGTGTCAACCATTGCCCCATCGATAGGCCAGTGGACATGGCAAACTCCGTCAATTGCGCATCCGGCTCGCGGAAAAACTCGCCAAAGAAGCGCGCGCAGGCGTATAGCGCGATGCCCATGCCGAGCAGGAAGCCGGGCTTATACCGCGCATCGGATTTCCAGAACAGCAATTGCAGGACGACGAAAATCAACAATCCCTCGGTCGCCGCCGCATAAATCTGGCTGGGATGGCGGGCGATTTCGCCGCCGCCGGGGAAGATGATGGCCCACGCGACGTCGGTCTCCCGCCCCCACAATTCGCCATTGACGAAGTTGGCGAGCCGCCCCAACATTTGCCCAAAGGGCGCGACGCAGGCGATGTAATCGGCAATGCGCAAGCCACTAAGCTTATGTTTACGCGCATAAATCAACAGGCCGATGATAAGGCCGGTTAAGCCGCCGTGAAAACTCATCCCGCCCTTCCACAATTGGAACGCCTCGGGGAACGCAAGCAGGCTTTGTTCGTAAAACAGGACATAAAACGCCCGCCCGCCAATAATAATGCCAAGGGTGGACCACAGGATCAGGTCATCGGCATGTTCCTGGCTCATTGGGCTGCCCGGGCGGCGGATCATTTTGCCGATGAGGTAATAGGCGAACAATATGCCGACCAGATAGGCCATCGAATACCAGCGCAGCGTGATTGGGCCAATTTCGGCAATAATTGGCGACAGGCCAAGGTCGGTAAAGCGGGTGAACCCCTCCGCCAGCATCAGCATTTCGGTGGCCATCGGTGCGTACCCTTTTGTCGTTAACCCGTGTTAGCGGATACCTATAGGCGATTTTACGCACAGGCCAAGCCCTTGGGCGATGGGATGGACCGAAATGGTTCGCAAACCCATGCGCATTAGGGTGGGGAGGCCCAATCGCCCTTCCCTTCCCCCGCGCTTCGCCTTATGTCGGCGTTATGCCCCATACTTCCGCCCCGCATATTCAGAAACAACGCGCGATTATTGACCGCATTGCGCTCACTGACGCCATCGATGCCCTCGCCGCTGAGCAGGGCGACAAGGCGCGCGGCCCCGTCCTTGCTCTGCTACAAAAGGCGTTGGCCGATGGGCGGGCGGAAATCGCGCGGCGGTTGATGGCGCATCCCAGTGCAGGCAATCGCGCGTCGGAGGAACAGGCATTTTTAACCGATCAGATCATCCGCCTGATCCATGATTATGTGGTGCAATACCGCTATCCAGGCGGCAATCGGTCGTCGGGCGAGCGGCTCGCCTTGCTGGCCGTAGGCGGCTACGGACGCGGGGAAATGGCACCGCAAAGCGACGTCGATATCGCCTTCCTAACCCCCTATAAACGCACCGCATGGAGCGAGCAGGTGGTGGAGGCCATCCTCTATCTGCTATGGGATTTGTCGTTCAAAGTCGGCCAATCGTCGCGCTCCATCGATGAAATGGTGAAATTGTCCAAAGAAGACCTCACCATCCGCACCGCGATGTTGGAGGCGCGCTTTATCTGGGGCGACCGCGAGGTTTACGAAGAAAGCCGCAACCGCTTTCGCGCCGACGTCGTAGCGGGCAGCGAGGCGGACTTTGTGAAGCAGAAGATGGCCGAACGCGATGCCCGCCACAAACGCATGGGCGATAGCCGCTATGTGGTGGAACCCAATGTGAAGGACGGCAAGGGCGGTTTGCGCGATTTGCACACGCTCTATTGGATTGGCAAATATCTGCACCGCGTGCACAGCCCCGCCGAATTGGTCGATGCCGGCCTGTTCACCGCGTCGGAATATGCAAAGTTTGAACGCGCCGAAAACTTCCTTTGGGCGGTGCGGTGCCACATGCACGACATCACCGGACGGGCGGAGGACCGGTTGACCTTCGACCTGCAACGCGAAGTGGCGGAACGGATGCGCTTTGCCGAGCGGCCGGGGAAATCGCCGGTTGAGCGGTTCATGAAATACTACTTCCTGAACGCGAAAACCGTGGGCGATTTGACCGGATTGTTCCTTGCCAATCTGGACGAAGCAATGGCGCAGCGCGGGCGGCGGTTCCTGCCCTCCATCATGCGGCGGCCGCGCAAACTAAATGGCTTCCGGCTGGATCGCGGGCGATTGGCGCTTCCTGACTCTGGGCCAGAAGAAGGCGATGCGTTTTTGCGGGCCGACCCCGTGCGGTTGATTGAGATGTTTGCGCTGGCCGATAAACACGGCCTGGAAATCCATCCGCAGGCGATGCGCGCCGCGCGACAAAATGCGAAACTGATCGATTGGTCGGTGCGCCGTGATGAACGCGCCACGGCATTGTTCCTAGACGTGTTGACGTCCCCACGCGATCCGGAAATTGTGCTGCGTTGGATGAATGAGGCGACGATATTCGGTGCCTTCATCCCCGATTTCAACCGTGTTGTGGCGCAGATGCAGTTTGACATGTATCATCACTTCACGGTTGACGAGCATACGATTCAGGCCATTGGCCTGCTCACACGCATCGAACGCGGCGAATTGGCGGAGGATCATCCGCTGGCCACTGCCATCATGCCCGGCCTGCACATGCGGCGTGTATTGTATGTTGCCACGCTATTGCATGACATTGCCAAGGGGCGCGGCGGCGATCATAGTGTTTTGGGCGCGGAGCTTGCTACCCGCATTTGCCCGCGTCTGGGCATGAGCGAGGCGGAGACGGAGACAGTCAGTTGGCTTGTGCGATACCATTTGCTCGCCAGCGCCACCGCGTTCAAACGCGACCTGTCGGATTACAAAACCGTCAAGGATTTTGCCGATGTGGTGCAATCGATTGAGCGGTTGAAGCTGTTGCTCGTCCTTACCATCGTTGATATCCGCGCCGTAGGGCCGGGGACATGGAACAGTTGGAAACGGCAACTTCTGTCTGATCTGTATGAGGCGACGTTAGAAGTCCTGCGCCTTGGCCACAAACAACGTGGACGGGAAGAGCGGATTGCGACGAAGCGGGAGGCTTTGGCGGCGTCGCTTGGCCTATCCGAGGCAAAATTCGCGAAATTCGCCAAGCGCTTACCCGATGCCTATTGGATTGCCGAACCGGATGACATCATCCTTGCCAATGCGCGGCATATGCTGGCCTGCGATGCCGATACCGGTGAGGACGGCATGGCGCATTTGGGCATTGCGGCGGATTATTATCCCGACCGTGGGGCCACATTGGTCACGGTCTATGCCGCCGACCATCCCGGGCTATTTTATCGGATAGCAGGCGCCATCCACGTCGCGGGCGGCAACATCATTGACGCGCGCATCCACACCACGCGCGACGGTATGGCGATTGATAACTTCCTTGTCCAAGATCCGTTCGGCCAACCGTTTCGGGAGGACAACCAACTCGACCGGTTAAAAGCCATGGTGACCGAAGGGCTGACCAACCGCGCCAAGTTGGAGGCGAAATTGCATACGCGCACCCCCGCGCTGCGTCGGGCCGAAGCGTTCAAAGTGCCCACCTCGGTCATCATCGACAACGGCGCGTCCAACCGCTTTACCGTCATAGAGGTCACCGCCGCCGACCGCCCAGCGCTCCTCTATCATTTGGCGCAGGCCCTGTTCCAATCAAAGGCGATTTTGCACAGCGCCCACATCACGACTTATGGGGAACGGGCCGTTGACACCTTCTACATCACCAACCTGTTCCACGAAAAAATTGAGAGCAAGGCGAAGATGACAACCTTGGAAAAACGGCTGTTAGAGGCCGCGCACGGGTTGTTGGAGGATAACAGCGCCGTGGCCTAAAATGGCGGATTTACGCCAGTTTATTACGCGCAACTTACTGTTTAATTGCAATATTTTACGTCAGTCTGGTTACCTAATCTTAACCTCGTTATGCCATAGTAACAACACGTAACAGAGAGTTTGGCGGTACGATGTTTGACGAATTGCAAAACCAGTTTTCCACCGACGCGGGGCGTATCGCCTTCGTTGAACAAATTTGCGCGCTCATTCGGGCGCAGGAATTTGAACAGTGTGAAGCGATTTTGATGGGCGGCCTGTCCGTCACGGACAGCCCCATTCGGGAGGCCGCATTGGCCACGCCGCTCTACACCTGCGCGCTCCATGGCTGGCCGGAGTTTATGAAATGGGTGTCATTGGCTATTGAGGCCGACGCCCCCGTTACCGCCATTGGGTGCGGCCTGCATTACGATAGCCTGTCGGGGCAATCCCCCAATGTGCCGATGGAGCCGTATATCGATGCCTATTGGTTTACCGACCGCAAATTCCCGTTCACTCGAATGCCGATCACCGAATTGCAGGAACTGTCCGCTGATCGCGGCGCAAGTTGGAATGCCTATGTTGAGGATGCCGCGCGCAAATTGCGGATTAGCGGACTGGACGCGCTCTATGGCCATATTTGGCCCGGCGTAGAAAGCTCACCCTTCTCTCCCGACGGGGCGGTGCCCAGCGCCAATGCCGTGGCATGGCAATTGGGCACCCTGCTGCTGGGGCAGCGTATTCACCAACTCATCTATCAGGCGATGGAGGTCGACGGCTCGTTGCACCAATTGCCTTTGCTGTATGTCGGCACGCCCCTGATGGCGATACCGGAATCCGCTTATGCGGCATCCAAAATCTTCGAAGTTCCCGCCGAAATGACGATGCCACAGGCGATGGCAATGCCATTTGACAATTCGACTTACCAACCGGTGCAGCAAAGCGGCGGGCATAGTTTACGCCAAAAAATCATGGCGCAAAACGACGCGGTGGAAGCCGGTGCGCCAATAGTTGAACAGACCGCAGGCAAAAGCGGGTTCTTCTCCCGCTTGCTCAAACGCGCTTAGTTTAAGGCGCTTTGCGGGTCCACGAATGCTAAGCCCAACGCATCGGCCACCGCCGCATTGGTGACTTTGCCATTCCAAACGTTTAGACCCGCAAGCAAATGCAGGTCGCGCCGCATTGCCTCCTGCCACCCCAATTCCGCCATGCGCAGCTCGTGCGGCAGGGTGACATTGTTGAGCGCATAGGTGCTGGTCCGTGCCACTGCGCCCGGCATGTTGGCGACGCAATAATGCACAATATCATCGACGATATAGGTGGGGTCGGCATGAGTTGTGGCATGGCTGGTTTCAAAGCAGCCCCCCTGATCAATCGCCACATCGACCAGAACCGCGCCCTTTTTCATGGTTTTCAGCATGTCGCGCGTCACCAATTGCGGGGCCGCCGCGCCGGGGATGAGCACCGCGCCAATGACGAGGTCGGCCTCTGCCACCGCCTCGGCCAAATTCGCCTTGTTGGAAAAGCGCGTTTTGGCGCGGCTTTCAAAATGAATGGCCAGCTTTTCCAGAACCAACGGATCACGGTCAAGGATGGTCACGTCCGCGCCCAGCCCACTGGCCATTTGCGCGGCGTTAAAGCCGACCACGCCGCCGCCAATGACCACGACTTTCGCGGGCAATACGCCGGGAACCCCGCCCAGCAACACGCCGCGTCCGCCATTGGCCTTTTCTAACGCCGTTGCGCCCGCCTGAATGCTCATCCGCCCGGCGACTTGGCTCATGGGTTTCAACAGCGGCAATCCGCCTTCGCGCCCCGTCACCGTTTCATAGGCGACGCATACCGCGCCCGATTTCACCAAATCGGCGGTTTGCTCTGGGTCGGGGGCGAGGTGGAGGTAGGTGTAGAGAATTTGGCCGTCCCGCAACATCGCGCGTTCACCCGCCTGAGGTTCCTTCACCTTCACCACCATGTCGGCGCGCGCGAAAATGTCGGCGGCGGTGGAAACAACCTCTGCACCCGCCTTCACATAGGCGGCATCATGTGCGCCAATACCGTCGCCCGCACCGGTTTCGACCAGCACGGTGTGACCATGCGCGACCAGCTCATGCGCGCTTTCCGGCGTTAGGCCGACGCGATATTCGTGGTTTTTGATTTCCTTAGGCGTGCCGACGATCATGATTTTTCCCTATATGTTTCACGCGAAACATTGTCCTACATGCGTTTTTGCACCCTAAATTTGACCTAAATAAATTACATTATCAAGTAATATTATTCCAATTAATATGCACAAAAAAAGGGCGAGGATTGCTCCCCGCCCCTTTTTTCTGTCTGTTGGTGTAGTCGCTTACTTGCGACGACGACGGCGGCTGACGCCAATGCCGACACCGGCGAGTGCCATCAGGCCAAGGATGCCAGGAGCCGGCACGTCGGTGCCGCCGCCGCTGGAGCCGCCCGAGGTCGTGCCGCCCGAAGTGGTGGTGCCACCGCTGGTGG
>JBGSSR010000132.1:0-5816 GCA_041736905.1 Sphingomonadaceae bacterium
TATGCGCGGTGCGGCATAATTGTGAACGTCACCCCACTGGAGCCCGGTTGGGAGGGGCATGTGACGTTGGAATTTTCCAACACCACGCCGCTGCCCGCGAAGATTTACGCCAATGAAGGCGCGTGCCAGTTCCTGTTCCTAAAAGGCAATGAACCGTGCGAGGTCAGCTACGCCGACCGAGCGGGCAAATATATGGGGCAGCGCGGGGTCACGTTACCTAAGCTATAATTTTACGCGGGTTGCTGGGCGGTGGTCTCAACCTCAGGCTCAGGAATGCCATTGCGCACATAATCGCGGGCCAGTTTTTGCACGCGTTTCCAATGTGCCTTTGCGCGGCCCTCGCCCGATTTTGCGATGCGATCGTCCAAAACAGCAATCGCTTCCTCGCCATGGCGCCGGACAATCATCCGCGCCTCACGTTCGTCACGCTCGCGTCGTTCTGCCATTTTCCGAAAAAATTGCACTGGGAGAATCTCCTGATTCGCTATTCAATTATTGTGATGTCGGATGCGGCCCTACCACAGTCATAATGGCAGAAATTTTACATTTGCAAGTTTTTCTGTCAGTAAAGCTTACCATTTTCGGCCGTGTCTTGGCGGAAACGCGCGCATTCAACGACTTAGGCAATTTACAATAATGCCTGCGCCGACAATAAAATGTCGCAAGGGCAAAATTTGCTTGCGCCGGTCCCGCCGTTAGTGCGTTGTGCGTCTATGCAAACGCTCTCCCTCGCCGTCAAATTGGCCTATAATTTCGCGCAACCGTCCGACTGCCTCTTTCAATTTGAAGTTGCACACACGCCGGAGCAGCGCGTAGTGCAGGAAATCCTGTTGATGCCCGTCGGCACTGATCCCGATCGCTTGTCGGGGGAAAGTGGCATTGGCACGCGCTTTTGGCTGCATCATGAGGGGCCAGTGACGATGGATTATCGCGTCACGGTGGAGGTCACCCGCACTGAACCGCCGTTGTCCACTATGGCCATCCTGCCGCCGCACCAATTGCCATCGGAAACCGTGTGTTACCTGATGGGCTCACGCTATTGCGATGCGGGCGCGTTTCAAAATTTCGTCAACGAAAGCTTTGGTGAATTGTCCGGCGGCGCAAAAGTGGACGCGATGCGGCAATGGATTGCCGATAACTTGTCTTATCAACCTGGCGCCAGCGATGCGAACACCACGGCGCAGGACAGCTTCGTCCGGCGGGCAGGCGTATGCCGCGACTATGCGCATCTGATGATCGCTATGGCCCGCGCCGCCGCGATTCCCGCCCGCATGGTCAGCGTCTACGCACCGCATGTCGAGCCGCAGGATTTCCATGCGGTGGCGCAACTCTATCTCGCGGATGCCAATGGTAAGGGCGGTTGGCACTTCGTCGATGCGACCGGCATGGCGCAGGCTGCCGACATTGCCCTTATCGGCGTGGGCCGCGATGCCGCCGATATTGCCTTTATGACCGTGTACGGCATGGCCGAATTTTGTGAGCAGACGGTCGATGTAAACGTGCTTTAACTTGACAATCCCTGCCGATAGGCTAGGGCGCGCGCAGAATTGCGTGGATGTTGGGGCAACCGAATCGCCCATGCAATCCGTCCGAGACAGTTGGTGAGGGGGATTTGCCCCTCTTAATGTCCAGCCTAGACGGGGTAAAAGTTTTGTACGGCCTGCGCCTTATTTGGGCAGGGTCCGTTGGTCGTCTTGTGCGGAATATTCGCACCAAGAGGCCGTTTTCAAACGCTTTCTTCCCCTTCGGACCTTCGCCGGTGTCGGCGTGAAGGGTTCCTTCACATCGACATCATCATTGGTGATGGCGCGGGGCAACTCACGTTATCATAGGACAAGGGAGTTATGCATGAACCGTGCTGAAAAGGCAGATCTGGTTGCGTTGCTGAACACCACATTTAACGAGACCGAAGTTGTCGTGGTAACACGCAATTTGGGCCTCACCGTTGCACAGTCGACCGACTTGCGCGGCAAAATGCGGGACGCGGACGCCACCTTTAAGGTCTCCAAAAACCGCCTTGCCAAAATCGCGTTGAAGGACACGCGCTATGAACCGTTGGCAGATTTGCTCACCGGTCCCATCGCGCTGGCCACATCGTCCGATCCCGTTGCAGCCGCCAAGGTTGCCGTGGATTTTGCCAAAACCAACGACAAGTTGGAAATCGTTGGCGGGATGATGGGGGATACCCTTCTCGACGTGAATGGCGTCAAGGCATTGGCTACCATGCCGTCGCTCGACGAACTGCGCGCAAAAATCATTGGTCTGGTGCAAGCACCCGCCACGAAGATTGCCCGTACGATCGCCGAACCCGGCGCGCAATTGGCCCGTGTTGTTGGAGCGTATGCGGCGAAATAAGCCGTATCGACAAATATTTTTCACTAGGCGCGTGGCCCAATTTGCCACGGCCCAACTTGAATCAGAAAATGGAGTGTATTGAACATGGCTGATATTGCTAAATTGGTCGAAGACCTTTCGAAATTGACCGTCCTTGAAGCTGCTGACCTTGCGAAAGCATTGGAAGAAGCATGGGGCGTTTCGGCTGCTGCTGCTGTTGCAGTTGCTGCTGGCCCTGCGGCTGACGCTGGCCCGGCTGCTGAAGAGCAAACCGAATTCGACGTCATCTTGACCGGCGACGGTGGCAAGAAGATCAACGTGATTAAAGAAGTCCGTGCGATCACCTCGCTTGGCCTGACCGAAGCGAAAGCCCTGGTCGAAGGCGCACCGAAGGCTGTGAAGGAAGGCGTTTCGAAGGCAGAAGCCGAAGAAATCAAAGCCAAGATCGAAGCAGCCGGCGGCACCGTCGAACTGAAGTAATTTTGGGGTGGGCGTTATGCGCCCGCGTCCAGTTGATAAGCGGGCTGTCCAGCGATGGGCGGCCCGTTTTTTGTTGACATAGATTTACGTAATGTTATTTTTTACTCCGGCTACTAACTTGTTGGGGGACAAGTAATGAAACGAACTATTTCACTTGTAATTGCGACTTCTGTTGTTTTGTCCGGTTGTTCCACTAACGCGTTCAAGGGACCGATCAGACCCGTAGCCCGTTCTCACATTGACGGGTCGGCGAGAGGGCCAAGCTATAACTGTAATTTAAAGGACGGCGTTCTTACATCGGATACCGAAACGATTACAAAATATAATTTGGAATATCGCTTCACTAAATCTGTTTGTTATGCCGATCATTTGAATCAAACGAACGCTGATTCGGAAAGGCAGAATTCTGCCAATCGTAATATGCTTGATGCTGGATTTACTTTGGTAAAAGTGAGGTGCAATGATTTCTTTGCAGATTAAGCTAGTAACCAAGGAAAAATTGGTTTGGCTCGTGGCCTATTATCGCCAATATCAACAGCTTTAACTGCAATCGTTGGGCTTGTAGATTTGGGTAGTGAAAGTAAGGAACAAAATTATCTCACATGGCTAACGACTGGAACCAGTTTTTTAGGATCTGGATTAGATTTATACGAACAGCAATTTCTTTTCGATGCAGACAACATAGATGCAGTCAGGGGTCTGACTATGCGGGAGTTATCCGCGCATGCTGATGGTATTTTAGCTCAACAGAATATTAGTTTCGATAGCGCAGTCCGAGATTTGGTCGATCACGAAATGATCTGCACCCCAGCACATATATTAGAGACGACCCGAGCAGCCATCAAAAATGGGTCTGTGACCCCTCGCACACAGGGAACCAGCACCGCGCCGACAAATACAAATGGCCAAACGCCCGGCGGCACATCCAGCGAAGAGAAAACGAACTCTGTGCCTACGGATGTTAATGGCTAGCCCTAATTTCTGCCGTACCGTAAACCGGTAGGAAATGCCCAATACACCGTTGTTACAGGCGCTTAAGTAAAACTCAAACCGCACTCGTTCCACACCATCACCCAACAACCCGCGCCGCCAACTTGCCCAAGGTTTGCTGCCCCAGAGCCTCCGCGCCGAACGCGGCGGCTTGTTGATATTCTTCGGCGGTGTTGAACGTCATCGCCATCGTCACATGCGTTGTGCCGTCCACCTCCGCCATCGTCACGACCGAATCCGCATGTTTCGGGCCGTTTTCTCCCCATAACAACGTATAGCAAATGCGCTCCTCCACCTGAATCAGGGTGTAGAGATGATGGTTGGGATAGACGGTGCCATCGGCGGCAATCATGGCGAACACCCACTCCCCGCCCGCGCGCAAATCAATGCGATCGGTTCGGCACGTGAAGCCATCCGGCCCCCACCACAAGGGCAGGCTATCGGGATTGACCCAAGCCCCCCACACCGCCGAGCGCGGCGCGGCGATGATGCGGTGGAACGTCATGGTGCGGTTTTGGGCGTCATCGGTCATGGGCGGCATGCCTCCCCTCACTTCGGCTTCACCGTAAACCGATAGGGGATATACAAAAACACCTCGGTCTCGCTCACCTGAGTCCAGCTGAGTTCCTCGTTCAGGCCGCCGACTTCCACGCCGTAATCCGGCCCGAAATAGCTGGCGTAGCGCAGCGATTGCTCGGCCACCAATTTCACCACTTCGTCGCGGTACTGGTCGGGGTTGATGATGGTGAGGGTCAATCCGCCGCGCTCCTCCATCAACGATCGGCCCGTCACCGGCACCGATTTGATATAGCCGGTGATGCGCTTGTCCGGTGTCGCGCCGCCGCCAATTCCGGCGGCCATGGGGGCCTTTACATAGAAGCTGATCTGGCTGGTATCCGCACGGCCCGCACCGCCCATGGAGGCGCAGGTGTAGTCGGCGCGGACGATGGGTTTCAGCTCAAATTCGCCATCGACCAATTGCGCACCAGCCGACCCCGCGCGCGCCATCGCGGCGTCGAGCATGGTCAAAACCTCCTTGCACCGCATATCAACATCGCGGCTGTCGGAGACGATCCACACGCGTTGCACCGCATTGTCGGCGGGGCGGCGCAGACCGATGACGGTTTTTTCGTCGCTATAATAATCGCCGTCGGATCGGGACGCGGTGACGATGACCTCCTGCGCCATTGCGGGCACAGCGGCGGACAGAACGGCGGCGGTGAACAAGAAGCGGCGTGCAAATGTCATGGCATTCCTCCCAAATTGGCGTGGCAACTCTGCCTTGAGGCCGCGCTTAGGTGAGGAGAGTGCCGCGCCGCCAAAGACTTGGCAAGCGCAATCGGCGCGTCACCGCGCGCTCAACATGTGCTCAGCATTGCGCTCAACAAACCGCCGCTCCCGCCGCGTGCAGGCGCATTTTCGCCATGAAATCGGCATGGGTCAGGCGCACATCCACGGTGTCGTACACACGCACGCTCCGCCCCTCCACCATTGCGCCATAGGTGCCATCGTCCATAATGGCCTGCGCCGTGCGGTCGTGATATCGGCTGCTCTCCCCCGACAGTCCTGTCAGCAGGACGAGCGGGCTGTCCCCCATTGGCCATGTCCCGCCCAGATCGACGAAATCCGGCGGCGACGTGAAGGTGCTATAAAGCCATTGCGAAAACGGCGAAATCGGCTTCATATCCGCGCTAAGCTCGGCAATCGAAACCTGCATCTGGCGATAGGTCGGTTGCGGTATTTGCCACAGGGGGGCGGTGGATTGCTCAATCACCGTGCGCGCGGCGTCGAGGTCGGTGTTGGCGTTATACTCCCACCCGCCAGCAAGATACGCGCCGCCGCCAATCCAGATCAGCGTCATCCGATCAGCAATCCGTGGCTCCAACCGCAACGCCGCGGCGACATTGGTGAGCGGCCCGCCGCAGGTGAGGAACAGCGGCATCGGGTCATCGCGCATCGCCTCCGCCACGATGGCCTCGGCCGCCGCATTGGGCTCGCCCGCGCCCATCGCT
>JBGSSR010000154.1:0-7079 GCA_041736905.1 Sphingomonadaceae bacterium
CATTTTGTTGCAAAGAGTACCAGCAACAATCATGACGTCCGATTGACGCGGGCTGGCGCGCGGGGCGACGCCGAAACGCTCCATGTCATAGCGCGGCATGTTGACGTGGATCATCTCTACCGCACAACAGGCCAGGCCAAAGGTCATCCACCAAAGGCTGCCGGTGCGCGCCCATTGGAACAATTCCTCAGTCGAGGTGACAAGGAAACCCTTGTCATCGACCTCGTTCGAAAGGTCGCGGAAAAACGACTGGTCGGGCGCGGTGCCCTCAGCAGGAACGCTAATGGCATTCGGATTAGCGATTACTCCCATTCGAGCGCTCCCACTTTCCATGCGTAAATATAGCCGATGATGAGTTCAAACAGGAACAACATCATAGTGCCCCAACCGGCCCATCCAATCTCATCCAGACTAACCGCCCAAGGGAAAAGGAACGCGGCCTCAAGGTCAAAAATGATGAATAAAATCGCAACGAGATAGAACCGCACGTCAAACTGACTGCGCGAATCCTCAAACGCGGGAAAGCCGCATTCATATTCGGACAGCTTTGCCGCCGACGGCTTATGCACGCCAGTCATCCGGCCCACCAACATCGGCAAGAAAACAAAGGCCGTCGATAGACCGAGTGCGACTGCAAGAAACAGCGCGATGGGGAGGTATTGCGACAGATCAACCACGTTGAGAGACTCTCTATAACCCGTATCTTTGGGCCGCTTTTAGGCGCAACACCGCGCCTTGCCAAGGGCCGTAGAGGCAAAATTTCACGGTAAAAACGGGGGTTTAGACGAAAGTGCGATAAAATTTGCGAAAAGCTGTGGAATTGCCAACCAAGCGCGAGAGGTTGTTGCAAATTAATCGCATTAGTGCGTTCAATTTTCGCCGTCATATAGGCAAACTTTTCGCATTGTTTTGCCTGGCCTTATCAATAAGATGGGCACATCATAATTCGACGGAGCGTGCGACCAAATGACCAGAAAAGGGCAAATATTCGTTCTTCCTATTTTGGCAGTTATTGCCCCCATCACAGCGGCCTGGGCACAGGACGCCTCGACAGCTTCCGAAAAAAGTGCAGAGTTCTCCGCACGATACATCACCACGGCAAAAGAATTAAGCGACGTTCTGCGCTATAATGCCTTCGATTTCAAAACTGAAACCTTCCAAGGCAAAGAGGTGTTCGTTGTTGATGTCGATGGCATCACCACCGTGGTACAATTTTATGGCGACGATCCGGAATTCGAATCTCTTCAGCTTTACGCTGGCTTCACCGGTGACTCATCCATAACGGAAAAGAGGATGAACGAGTGGAACAGCACCCATCGCTTCACCCGCGCCTATATTGATGATGAAGGTGACCCCGTACTGGAGATGGACCTCAATTTCACTTTTGGCGGCATATCGGAACGGCAATTGGAGGACTCACTGGCGCTTTGGGAATTGTCCGTCGTTGCATTCCGCAAATTTATTTATCACGATGGCAAGACAGATAACGACGCAAAGACGTTTATCAAAAAGCTTCGTGAGCGGTAACTCCCGCGCTTATGCGTTGCGTAGCGCACCCACCAATAATTTGTGCATCTTGCTGTGGATGGCGTCATTGCCAGCCAGCACTTCGGCATCGGCAATAATCTGGCTACGGCCACGGAAATCCGTGACGAAGCCGCCGGCTTCCCGCACCAACAGGCATCCCGCCGCCGTATCCCATGGCGATAGGCCGGTTTCCCAAAAGCCATCATACCGCCCCGCCGCCAACCATGCTAGATCAAGGCTGGCCGCACCAAAACGGCGAATACCGGCAACTTCCGGCGCAATCGCACCGAAAATGCGGCTCCATTCGGCAAAATTACCATGGCCCATATACGGGATGCCGGTGGCAATCAGCGATTCGTTCATATCGCGCCGCGCCGACACGCGTAGGCGACGTTCGCCCAGCCATGCACCGCGCGCCTTTTCGGCCCAGAAGCTTTCATCCGTCATCGGTTGGTAAACCAACGCGGCGACAATCTCCCCCCAGCTACCATCATAATTGCGCTCTTGCGCGGCGATGGAAATCGCGAAGTGCGGGATGCCGTGCAAAAAGTTGCTGGTCCCGTCCAACGGATCGACAATAAACCGGCCTTGCGTTTCGGTTTCAGGCGGAATCTCGCCGCCTTCTTCCATCAGAAAACCGATGCCGGGGCGCGCCTTTAGCAGTTCGTCATAGATCGTCCGCTCCGCCTTTTGGTCGGCTTTCGACACGAAATCGGCGGGGCCTTTTTTGGAGACTTGCAGATGCTCCACCTCCCCGAAATCGCGGCGCAATTTGCCGCCCGCGACACGCGCGGCTTTTTCCATAATGGTGAGGAGGCCGGATTTCTTGGACATGGGGAGATTACTTTATTGTTGGTTGCTTGGATTAATCGGCGCGGCGGATATATGTTTTTTCATAGACATCCACCACAATACGCGTACCTGCACCAATATGCGGCGGCACCATGACGCGCACGCCAGTGTCGAGCATAGCGGGTTTGAAGCTGGACGATGCCGTCTGCCCCTTCACCACGGCGTCGGCTTCGACAATTAAGGCCTCAACTTGCTCTGGCAATTGCACCGAAATCGGGCGTTCGTCATACATTTCCAATGTGATTTGCATGCCATCCTGAAGGAACGGCGCCTCATCGCCCAACATGTCGGCGTCCAGCATGATTTGCTCGTAATTTTCCTCATCCATGAACACCAGCTTGTCGCCCTCGGTGTACAGATACAGGAAATCCTTGGTATCAAGGCGGACCTTCTCAACCGTATCCTGGCTACGGAAACGCACGTTGGTTTTGCGGCCATCGATCAGGTTTTTCATCTCAACCTGCATGAAGGCGCCGCCCTTGCCCGGTTGGGTATGTTGCGTCTTGGCCACGCGCCAGATGCCTTTTTCATACTCAATAATATTACCGGGACGAATATCAACGCCGCTGATTTTCATGGGGATTCTCGCTTTAGAATGTCAAAAGAGCGGGCGCGCTTGGCACGCCTTGGCGCGGCCTTTACGCGCACATAGGCATTTGGGCAAGCCCGATACTAACCTTTGGCCATGCCGTCCAAAGCAGTGAAGGCCGCAACCGCCGCCGCCGGACCATCGGGATGGTTCCAAACGCCGCCGCTGACCGCCAAGAAATCGGCACCGGCGGCGATGAGCGGCGCGGCGTTGTCCGGCGTAATGCCGCCAATCGCGACGCAAGGGACTTCGGCAAACATAATCCATTTGGCGATGATGTCGGGATCGGCCTGATGCGCGACAGCCTTCGTCGTGGTGGGGTAGAACGCGCCAAAGGCGACGTAATCCGCGCCAGCCTCCGCAGCCTCCATCGCGAAATGGCGGCTGTCGTGGCACGTCACGCCGATTTGTGCGTCGGGGCCGAGTTCCAAGCGTGCCTCGCGCACGTCGCCGTCGCCTTGGCCCAGGTGGACGCCATCGGCTTTCAACCGTTTGGCCAAGGACACGCTGTCATTGACGATAAAGGCGACATCATGCGCCAGGCAAATGGCGCGTAACGGGGCGGCAAGGCGCGCAGCCTCATGCTCAGTCACGCCCTTCACGCGAAATTGGAACGCCGCGACGGGGCCGGCGGACAGCGCCGCCTCCAATGCTTGCGGAAAATTGCCACCGACGTCCTGCGGAGAAATCAGGTATAATTGACAGGGAGGAGTATCGCTCATCCCGCCGATTTAGCGGATTGCGGCGTCAGGGCAAGGGGGAATGCCCCTGCCCCCATATCCATATCCTGCGCCGCCCCTTATCCAGCAACTGATGCCGCGTGGATTTCGTCGATGGCTTGGCCCAATGCAGCGTCAAATTCACCGTCGTCCATCTGCGCCTTTAATTCATTGAGCAGTGCACGGCTGAAACTGGCAATCATGCCGCGATTTTGCGCGAGCGCCTCGCATGCCTCGGCGCGGCTGAACCCTCCGGACAGCGCGACGACGCGCAGGACGGATGGGTGATCGACCAAAGGCGCAAAGGCATTCGCCTCCGCCGGTATCGACAATTTTAACATCACCTGACGCCCCGCCGGTTGCGCGTTCAACGCTTTGAGTAACTCGTCGCGCAAAATGGCGTCGCACTCGGCGCGCGTTTCGCTTTTGATATTCACTTCGGGTTCGATGATTGGCATCAATCCGGCGTCGAGGATTTGGTTGGCGACGGCAAATTGCTGCTCCACGATAGCAGCGATGCCCTCCACATTGGCGTGATTAATGACTGATCGCATTTTGGTGCCGAACACGCCTTTGTCCCGCGCACGGGCGAGCAAAGCGTCTAGGTCCGGCATGGATTTCATCATTTGCACACCGTTGGCTTCTTCCTCCAAGCCCTTGTCAACTTTCAGGAAAGGCACCACGCCGCGTTCCCAAAGCAGTTCGGCCACAGGTTTCCCGCCCGCCTCGCCGTCCATCGTTTTTTCGAACAAAATTGCGCCGAGCACCTTGTCGCCATTGAAGCAAGGTGAGGTCACAATGCGGCTACGCATATCGTGGATCAGCGCAAACATTTCATCATCACTGCTGAACGCATCGCCGCCGATGCCATATCCCGCCAGCGCCTTGGGCGTTGAACCGCCGCTCTGGTCGAGCGCGGCGATGAAGCCTTTGCCATGGGCGATTTTGTCCATCATGTCGGCGTGGTTTAATCCGGTAGCGTGCATGGTTTCAACTCCCTGAAGTTTGGTTGCGCCTTCCGTTCGCCGGATTTACGCATAGGTATGCAATGCGCGCCGCCTAGCGTAACTTCGCGGTGCGCGCAATCCTCTCCGAAGTGTTTTTTAGGCTTTTAGCGCCTCAACGCCGGGCAACGCTTTGCCCTCCATCCATTCCAGGAATGCGCCGCCAGCGGTGGATACAAAACTGAAATCGTCTTGCACGCCGGCATGAGCGAGCGCCGCGACGGTATCCCCGCCACCGGCGACGGAAATCAGCGAGCCTTCTTTGGTCAACGCCGCCGCCGTTTGCGCGAGCGCGACAGTCGCGGCATCAAACGGCGCCATCTCAAACGCGCCCAACGGCCCGTTCCACACCAAAGTGCGGCAGGTTTTTAGGACGTCGGCCAATGCCTCCACCGCCGACGCACCCACGTCGAGGATCATCTCATCGGCGCCGACTTCATGGACATTGCATGTGCGGACCGATGGCGGATTGGCGGCAAATTCCTTCGCCACGACGACGTCATAGGGCAAATGGATGGTGCATCCGGCCTTTTCTGCCGCGTCAAAAATGCCTTCAACTGTAGGTTTCAGTTCATGTTCGCAAAGCGATTTGCCGACATCCACACCGCGCGCGGCAAGGAAGGTGTTCGCCATACCGCCGCCGATGATCAGGTGATCGACTTTGTTCACCAAGTTGGTCAGGACGTCCAATTTCGACGACACTTTCGCGCCGCCCACGACCGCTGCCACAGGATGTTCCGGTGCGCCCAGAGCCTTCTCAAGCGCCGTGAGTTCGGCCTCCATCGACCGGCCCGCGTAAGCGGGCAATAAATGCGCCAGAGCTTCGGTCGTCACATGGGCACGATGCGCAGCGGAGAAGGCATCGTTGACATAGAAATCGCCGTTGGCGGCAACAGCCTTCGCCAAAGCGGCGTCATTGGTTTCCTCACCCTTAAAAAACCGGCTGTTTTCCAAAACCGCCACATCGCCGGGGGCCAGAATGCCAACCGACTGCGCAACAATCGGACCAGCGATTTCCGGCACATACATCACTTCGGTGTCTAGCACTTCCGACAACGTATCGATGATGAGTGACAGCGACATTTCGGGGTTCTTCTCTCCCTTTGGTCGACCAAAATGGGCGAGAAGGAGCACCTTTGCTCCCTTGGCGCGCAGCTCAGATACTGTGGGAACAATGGCGCGTAACCGATTGCTATCCGTAACACGGCCATCGTGCATCGGCACATTCAAATCGACTCGCACCAGCGCGACTTTGCCCGTCACATCGCCCAAATCGTCCAGGGTTTTGAATGCTGCCATTGTTCTCAACTCACACTTTTTAGATATTAAAAAGGCCGGATAATTGCTTACCCGGCCTTGTTCGAATTACAGAAATTTCGCCATCACTCCGGCGGTGTCAATCATGCGGTTAGAGAAACCCCATTCATTGTCATACCAGCTGACCACGCGAACCAATTTGCCGCCCATCACTGTCGTTTCCGACGCGTCGATGGACGAACTATGCGGGTCGTGGTTGAAGTCGGTCGAAACCAATGGCTCTTCGGTGTAGGCGAGCACGCCCTTCATCGGGCCATCCGCCGCCGCCTTCAACGCCGCATTGATTTCTTCCTTGGACGTGTCACGCACGGGAACAAAGGTTAGGTCAACCAAGCTCACATTCGGGGTCGGCACGCGCACCGACGACCCATCCAGCTTGCCGTTCAATTCGGGCAATACGAGGCCGACTGCCCGAGCCGCGCCCGTCGTGGTCGGAATCATATTTAAGGCCCCTGCCCGCGCACGGCGCATATCGCTGTGCATTTGGTCAAGGATGCGTTGGTCGTTGGTGTAGCTATGGATGGTGGTCATAAAGCCGCGCTCAATGCCCACCGTGTCGTTCAAAACCTTCGCCATTGGGGCGAGGCAGTTGGTGGTGCAGCTGGCGTTCGACACGACAATATGATCGGCAGTAAGCGTTTCGTGGTTCACGCCGAACACAACGGTGTTGTCCACGCCAGTCGCAGGGGCCGAAATAAGTACGCGCTTGGCACCGGCGGTCAAATGGCCCGAGGCCTTAGCCTTGTCTTGGAAAAAACCGGTGCATTCCAAAGCAATGTCCACGCCCATGGTGGCGTGCGGCAGGTTGGCGGGATCGCGTTCCTGCGTCACGGCAATGGTTTTACCGTTGATCGTGATGCTGCTGCCGTCCGAGGACACATCGCCGGGGAATGGCCCGTGGACGCTATCGCGCTTAAACAGCAACGCATTGGCTTTCGCGTCGGCAAGATCGTTGATCGCGACCAACTCAAGGTCATGGTCCGTACGTTCCAAAATCGCGCGCGCGACAAGGCGACCGATGCGACCGAACCCGTTGATGGCTACTTTGATTGTCATAATTACACTCCTGTT
>JBGSSR010000160.1:0-7587 GCA_041736905.1 Sphingomonadaceae bacterium
CACCGTTTTTGCCAGAGCCGGTGCAGCGCGTCATTTGGACGGCCTCTATTGAATGAGTCCGAAGGATTGGCAACCAATCCTTCGCGCAGCAAGACCAGTCGGCGTAAGCGGTAATATGGTCCACCGAACCAAGTGGATTGAGTTTTTCCAACCCTGCTTCAAACAAAATTGGCGAAAAATTCTCTGCGTCGATGAAAAGGGCTATTGGTGGCCGATGGACTTGGGAGTGGATCATTCCGGATGAAATAGCACAGCGACATTAAAGGTTGGTATATCCATCATTTAACATAATATATATTATCAATTATAAATATCGCCTCGAGCGGGGTTACAAGATGCCCCCTTTTGGCTTCGCGCAATAGCTGATAGAGCGGCCATCATAACCGCAATTCAGGAATAAAAAATGGCAAAATTCTTAATCGTCGAAGCGCGCTTTTACGAGCATCTCAACGACATGCTGATCGATGGCGCACGCAGCGCTTTGGAAGACGCCGGTCATTTGGTGGACGTGATCACTGTCCCTGGCGCGCTGGAAATCCCGGGTGCGATTTCCATGGCCGCCGAATCCGGCCGCTATGACGGCTTTGTCGCCATCGGCGTTATCATTCGCGGCGAAACCTATCATTTTGAAGTCGTCAGCAACGAAAGCGCCCGCGGCCTGATGGCGCTCACCATGGATGGCATTGCCATTGGCAACAGCATATTGACCGTCGAGAATGAGGCGCAGGCGCTCGCCCGTGCGTCCAAACACGACAAAAATAAGGGCGGCGAAGCGGCAGTCGCCGCGATGCGGATGCTCGACATCGCTGGCCAATTTGGCGCTTAAGTCCATGGACAGGCCAGAGCCGCGCGAATTCGATTCATTGGTCGCGATTATGGCGCGGCTGCGCGATCCTTTGGACGGTTGCCCGTGGGATGTGGCGCAAAACTTCGCGACAATCGCGCCTTATACGCTGGAAGAAGCCTATGAGGTAGCCGACGCTATCGCGCGCGATGACATGATCGCCCTACCCGATGAACTTGGTGATTTGTTGTTGCAGGTTGTGTTCCATGCTCGAATGGCGGAGGAGCAAAAAGCCTTCGATATCAAGGATGTTATCGGCCAAATTTGTGACAAGATGGAAAGACGCCACCCGCATATTTTTGGCGATACGCTCGCCGAGGATGCAGATGCCGTGGTTGCCAATTGGGAGGCAATAAAGGCCGAAGAACGTGCGGCGAAGGCAGACGCTCGACCCGGTGCGCTGGCCGATGTGGCGTTGGCCCTCCCTTCCCTCTTACGCGCCTATAAGCTGCAAAAACGTGCCGCCGGCGTTGGATTTGATTGGCCCGATGCGGATGGCCCGAAGGCCAAGATTTTCGAAGAATTGGACGAAGTCGCAACAGCGACCACTGACCAACATCGCGCCGAAGAAATTGGTGATTTGCTCTTTTCCGTGGTCAATTATGCCCGGCATTTGGGGGTGGAACCCGAACAGGCCTTACGTGCCGCCAACACCAAATTTGAACGGCGTTTCCGGGCGATGGAACGAATGAGCGATGACGACATAAAGGGGCAAAGTCTGCATGCGTTAGAGAACCTATGGCAAAAAGCAAAAATATTGTAATTCAATCAATTATATCGCAAACCTATTAATGCTTCGAACCAAATTGACTGCTGAATCGCCCATAATTTCGCGATGACAATCGTGCCGTGATCCGCAATTGGTCATCCTCTGTCGTGCTCGTCAAAACGCGGCCATGTTCGTGCAGCCAAGCGACTGCGTGGCCAGCGGTCGCGGGCAAAACGAAGTCATATTCCGCCTCCCCTTGCGTCAGCCATCCGGATACCTGTTCTAAAGCGGCGTGAACCCCCTCACCCGTTAACGCCGACAGCAGCATGACATCGTCACGGCCGTCGGCCAAGTCGTCCAAACGGACACGCTCTCCTTCATCCAACGCGTCGATTTTGTTCCACAATTGCAGGACATGTGCGTCATCTTCGCCACGATCTTTGCCGACGCCAATGCCCAAATCGGAAAGCACCTTTTCCACGTCGCGCGCCTGCGCCTCGCTATCGGGATGGGCAATATCGCGGACGTGCAGGATAAGGTCCGCGGACAACACTTCCTCCAACGTGGCACGGAAAGCGGCGACCAATTGCGTCGGCAAATCGGACACAAAACCCACGGTATCGGACAAAATCACCTTGTCCAATCCGGGCAAAGAAACCTCCCGCATGGTCGGGTCCAATGTCGCGAACAACATATCCTCTGCCATGACGTCAGCACCCGTCACGCGATTGAAAAGCGTTGATTTCCCCGCGTTGGTATAGCCGACCAATGCAACCACAGGCCATGGTGCCTTTTGCCGCCGCGCGCGGTGGAGACCGCGTGTCCGTTGCACCTCGGCAAGCTCGTTCCGAAGACGCGCCATGCGGTCGCGGATCATGCGGCGGTCGGCCTCAATCTGCGTTTCGCCGGGGCCACCGAGGAAGCCAAAGCCGCCGCGTTGCCGCTCCAAGTGAGTCCAACTGCGCACCAAACGGCCCGCCTGATAGTCGAGGTGGGCGAGTTCCACCTGCAGCCGCCCCTCAGCCGTCGCGGCGCGCTCACCAAAAATTTCCAGGATTAGGCCGGTACGGTCGATGACCTTCGCCTCAACCGATTTTTCCAAATTGCGTTGTTGAATAGCGGTCAACGCGCCATCGACGATGAGCAATTCGGCGTCGGAGGCGCGCATAAGGGCCGCAATTTCCTCCATCTGCCCGCCGCCAAAAAGACTGGCCGCGCGGACCTTTCGAACGCGCATCGCCTTGGCCTCGGCGACTTCGATACCGATGGCAAGGGCAAGACCCGCCGCTTCCTCCAATCGTGCATCGGGCGACAGACGACTTTGACCCGGTAAATCGGGGAAGATGATGACGGCTTTGGTCCCACGTGCGAAATCGTCGGACTCGGCTCTGTTAAAAACGCTCAAAACTTACTCATCCGCTGGAGCCTCAAACTCGTCGTCGTTATATTCGGCGAGATTAATGGACCGCGACGGTTGGATGGTTGACACCGCGTGCTTATAAACCAATTGCACCATATGCTCCCGCTCCAGCAGGAGGGAGAACAAGTCATAGGCCTGAATGCTGCCCTGCAACATCACGCCGTTGACGAGGAACATGGTAACCGAATCGCCCTTGTCGCGCACCGCGTGCAGGAACACATCCTGCAAAGTGCGGTTCTTACGAAGGCCGGCCTCCATCATCTCATGGATGGCGTCCATATCGACGGCGTCCGACGGCATAACCGTCGAAATTGCGTGCTTATAGACCAATTGCGCCTGCCCATCGCGGCGCAGCAAGACCGAAAAATTGTCGAACCAGGTGATGATACCCTGAAGCTTTACGCCCTTTACAAGAAACATCGTCACCGGCGTTTTGGTTTTGCGCAGGGAGTTCAGGAACACGTCCTGCAAGCCGTTATTCTTATCAGCCATGGGTTTTTGCCCTTTATTTTTGGTGGGTTAGCGACGATATGCTTTCCCACGATGGTTGCCAAAGTGGCGGTTAAGCGTCGACCCAAAACAGCATGGCCGACGAGCTTTAAATATGGCCGGATGGGGCCAATGTGCAAGTGCGTTTTTGTCCGTGGGCAAACAAATGCCTTGGCCTATTCGACGTCCTCATTTTCCATGCGCTTATCAGTCAGGCCCAACAGCTTTAATTTCCGGTGGAGCGCCGAACGTTCCATGCCAATGAAACTCGCTGTGCGAGAGATATTGCCGGAGAAGCGGCGCAGCTGGATACGCAAATACTCCCGCTCAAACGACTCCCTCGCCTCCCGCAATGGCGCGCCCATTAGCGCCGCCACATTGCCAGCATCGGCATGGTCGCCCTCGGTTACTTCGGATGGGAGCATGTCGATGGTGATGTGCGCGACTTGGTCTGTCGGGGCGAGAATGATGGTCCGCTCCACAACGTTGCGCAATTGGCGGATATTGCCTGGCCATTCGGCGCTTTGCAGGGCGGCAATGGCCTCCGCACTAAACGTCGGCGGGGCCATTTTGCGTTCGGTGGCAAAGCGGGCTGCGAAATGTTCGACCAAATGCAGCACATCCTCCCTTCGGTGTGCCAAGGGTGGCAGGTAGACGGGAACCACGTTCAATCGGTAATAAAGGTCCTCACGGAACCGCTTTTCGGCGATTTCATGGTCCAAATTGCGCGAAGTGGAGGACACGATGCGCACATCCACATGCACTTGCCGACTGCCGCCGATGCGGTTGAAGCTTTGCTCGGTCAGGACGCGCAGAATTTTGCCCTGAGTCGCCAATGGCATGTCGGCCACTTCGTCCAAGAACAATGTGCCGCCATGCGCGCGTTCCAATACGCCGGGCGCATAGACTACGCCGTCGCGTTCACATCCGAACAGCTCTTCCTCCAACCGGTCGGGGTCCATGCAGGCGGCACTGACCGTGATGAAGGGCGCGTCGGCGCGATTGCTCCAATTGTGAAGCAGGCGCGCGGCGACTTCCTTGCCAACGCCAGCGGGGCCAGAAATGAGCAAGCGGCTGCCGGTGTTGGCCACCCGTTTTAGGGTGGCGCGCACGGCATTAAGCGCGCTGCTGGTCCCGACCAAATCATCGGCATGGCCGACCAGTGCGCGCAATTCCGCATTCTCATCGCGCAACCGCCGCGTTTCAGTGGCGCGGCGGACGAGGTGGAGCAACTTTTCTGCTTCAAAAGGCTTTTCAATGAAGTCCACTGCCCCTTCGGCAATTGCCGCCACTGCCGTATCGATGTTGCCGTGGCCAGAGAAAATCATCACTGGCAAAGCGGGATCTCGCGCCTTGATTTCCTTAAGGATTTCCAACCCGTCGAGTTTCGATCCGCGTAACCAAACGTCGAGCAACACCAATGCGGGGCGGCGTGTTATTAGGGCGTCGAAAACTTCATCGCTGTTCGCCGCCGTACGTGTCTCATAGCCTTCGTCCTCCAGCACCCCGGATACAAGGTCCCGAATGTCTTGTTCATCGTCAACAACCAGAATGTCGATGGCCATATTAGTCTCTCAATCAAAGCGAGTGGGGGGTAAAGGCGCCGTCGTGTGACGTCGCAGTTGGTGACGGGGCAGATTTAACGGGTCTGAAAACGATGGAGACTTGCGCCCCACCACTGGGTGCATCGGCGAAGCTGATTTCACCGAAATGCTCCTCGACAATTTTCTTTACGATGGCGAGGCCAAGGCCCGTGCCCTTGGCACGATGGGTGATATAGGGCTTAAGCAAGCTTTCGCGGTCTTGTGGCAGACCGATGCCATTATCCGAAACGATTAGAGCGACATGCCCGCCATCATTGGTCACTTGAATAGCGATTTGGCCCATGTCCATGGAGAATTCAGCGTCCTTTGTCCCCCGCTCCTCAATCGCTTCGACAGCGTTTTTCAGAATATTGGTCACGACCTGCCCCATTTGACGGCGATCACAGAGCAGGGGCAAGTCGGTGTTACTTTGTTGCATTTCAAAGGAAATGGCGGGGTGTGCGACCTCCATTAAGAACACGCCCTGCCGCACGATGTCGGCGAAGTTTTCCTCCCGCATCAATGGCTTGGGCATCCGAGCGAAGCTGGAAAACTCATCGACGATTTTGCGAAGGTCGGACACTTGCCGGATTATCGTCTCGGTCAATTGCTCAAACACCGGCAATTCATCCGCCGCAATTTGCTTTGAATACCGTCTGCGCAATCGTTCCGCGGCCAAGTTTATCGGCGTCAGCGGGTTTTTGATTTCATGCGCAATCCGGCGCGCGACGTCGGACCAGGCGGCGCGCCGTTGGTCGACCAATTGCTGCGAAATATCCTCAAAGCTCAGAACCGCTCCATCTGGACGTGGTTCAACTCGAACAGCAAAGGTGCGCGCGTCCGGCCCCTGATCGATTTGGATAACCGATTGTAATTGGCCCTCCGCCACCAAATCGGCAAAGGGCGGCGCGATTTGGCGAAGCGGTTTTCCAATCAATTCGGCGTCTGCAGAACCAAGCAATTTCTGGGCGCTGCTATTCGCCAGCACTATGTCACCATTTTGGTCGAGACTGATAATACCGGCCGCGACGGATTCTAACACCGCCTCGATAAACTGCCGCCGGTTGTCCAGTTGGCTGTTTGCGGAGATAATGGCGCTGGTTTGATCCTCCAACCGTTCGGTCATGCGGTTAAAGCTATACGCAAGGATACCGATTTCATCCGCGCCGCTGAGATCAACTGGCACCCGGCGGGCAAGATTGCCTTCGGCCACGTCGCTCGCGGCATGGACAAGTTGCGATATCGGGCGCACCAAACGGTCGGCAACGATCAGCGCGACCCAAACAGCGATGGCGATGATGGCAAGAGAAACGAGATAGAGTGCGGCGTTGAATTGCAATTGTAACGCTCGGGATTCATCGACCAGCGCGCTGTAATCTTTAAGTACCGCTTGTGCGCGGCTGCCCAGTTGGTAGCTGGAGGATGTGACTTTTCGAGAGGCATAGAGATAGACGCCGGCTTCGGGGATCAATGGAGTCACCACCTCGATTTTTTCAGGCAACAGGTTGACCGCGACCGGCTTCCCCCCCGCCAATTGTTTCAGCATGTCGGCGGATATCCAATTGTCTGTCCGCGCACTGGGGTTGATGGCCGCGGGAGTGCGTTGCACGCCGTCCGCGCCAATTTCGATAATGGCACTATCCGACAATTTCCGCCGGATCACCTGTAAGGCATAGGCGTTGTAAAAACGCGGGTCATTGATGGCGCTTTGTTGCAAGTTGCTGCGCAAGTCGCCCGCCATCGTGACGGTTTCCTCCGAAACATCGCGGACCTTTTCTTCGTAATAGCCTTGAGCCAGCGAACCCGCATTTTCCAACATGCTGCGCGCTGGATCAGAGAACCAGAATTGCACGCCATTTTGGAACAATAGAGACGCGAAAATCACGACTAACATCGTGGGAATGGCAGCAATGAGGGAGAAAAGCAGCACCAGCCGGACATGCAGCCGCCCCTTGCTACCAATATCAGAACGCGCCGCGCGCTTTATAGCGAACCTTCGCCCGATAAGGACCAACAGCAATGTAGCGGGGAGCAAATTTGCCACCAACATGAACGCGGTTAGTTCAGGCGCGATGGGTTTGGTGGTGTTTCCAGCTTCTGCGAAGACCAACCAGCTAACGACCCCCACAGAAACAAACGCGACGACCGCTAGGACTTCTAGCAGCCTAATGTTGGTGTCTGAATCAAGTAATTTGCCGGCCAAAGAGACCCGCGCCGTATCAACCGTTGGTTGTGGCTCAAATACAACATTGTCGAGGGGGCCTGTTGCCATAAAGCCACAATGCCCGATTTATGCGCGGCGGTAAAGCATTAACCGCAAAGTGACGACGATGGCCCACCTACGCCTAATCCCGTCCAGATTTCACGCCCCGCTCCTGCAATTTCTTGCGCAAGGTATTGCGATTGATGCCCAACAGAGACGCCGCACGTAGTTGGTTACCCTTCGTGCGCAGCAATATCGCATCCAAAAGCGGCTTTTCCATTGCGGCAAGGATATGTTCATATAGCTGCCCATCCAAATGTCGATTGCCGCGCGCTTGGT
>JBGSSR010000164.1:0-8380 GCA_041736905.1 Sphingomonadaceae bacterium
CAGAGCCATCGCCGCCGCGACGGCGAAAAGGGCGGCTCCCTTAATCCGCGTCCACAACATCGACCGTCTCGCCAGTGATCCGTTGCGCCAAGGCCGCCGCGATAAAGTCATCAATCGCGCCGTCCAGCACGTCATCGGGCGCGGTGGATACCACGCCCGTGCGCAAATCCTTTACCTGCTGATAGGGTTGCAGGACGTAAGAGCGGATTTGATGGCCCCAACCGATTTCGGTCTTACCCTGATATTCGGCATTGGCATCAGCTTCACGGCGGGCAAGTTCCGCCTCAAACATTCGTGCGCGCAACATGCCCATCGCCGTGGCGCGGTTCTTATGTTGCGAGCGGTCATTCTGCGATGCCACCACGATGCCAGTGGGCAAGTGGGTGATGCGTACGGCGGAATCGGTGGTGTTCACGTGCTGCCCACCGGCACCCGATGCGCGGTAGGTGTCGATTTTCAAATCGCCTTCGTTAATCTCAATCTCGATATTGTCATCGATGACCGGATAAACGCCAATGCTGGAAAAGCTGGTATGACGCCGTGCTGAGCTGTCATAGGGTGAAATGCGGACCAGACGGTGAACACCCGTTTCGGTCTTGGCGTAGCCATAGGCATTCTCGCCCTTCACCTGCAACGTTGCGGATTTGATGCCGGCGGTTTCGCCTGCCTGATACTCCACCATATCAACCTTAAACCCGCGCTTTTCGGCCCATCGTTGATACATGCGCAGCAGCATTTCGGCCCAATCCTGACTCTCAGTGCCGCCCGCGCCTGCGTGAACCTCGATGAAGCAATCGTTGGCGTCGGCCTCACCAGACAACAACGCTTCCACCTTGTCACGGTCGGCGCGATTGGCGAGTGCAATCAGCGCGGCAACGCCCTCGGCTTCCAATTCGGCATCTCCCTCCATCTCGGCCAGTTCGATGAGTTCGACGTTGTCGTTTTTGTCCTTATCGATGGACTTCGCCGCACCGATGGAGGCGTCCAGACGCCGTCGTTCGCGCATCACCTCTTCGGCCTTTTTGGGGTCATTCCAAAGCGTCGGATCCTCTACGCGCGCGTTCAATTCGTCCAGACGACGCAGCGCGCGCTCCCAATCCAAGGAACGGCGGACCAATGCCAACGCGGCATCAATACGATCAACGGCATTTTGCGCTTCTGCGCGCATAACTCACTCCCGACAGCAAAACGGCGGCACTACGCACACGCTCAATATGTCGCGAGGCTTAGCCGATTTGCCCGCAAAGTAAAGCCATGGCGCGCAGTAAATGCGTTATCGCGGGCCGCTGGTCGTGCCGGACAAGTCGGCCAGAAAACTGCGGATGATTTCGGCATTGGTGCCCAAATCATGCTGCCCTTCCCCGCTGACCGAGCGCATATCGACAATGGACCCATTGCCGCCCTCCGCCGGCCGAATGCGGATGGCAATGCTATGCGGGTAAGCCATGGGCGAGGTCGTCGTGCTGGCCTCTATCCGGCCATCGGCGGCGTCCAAATCCTTAATATCCCAACCGCGCGCATTGGCCAACCGCTCGGCCTTTTCCATCAGCAACGTAGTGGACTGCTCCACCCGCACAGTGCGAATGTCCGGATAGGCCTCACGGTGGATTTGTTCCCAGCGTTGGCGGGGAGACAGCCCTTGAAAATCGCTGTTATCAGCCTCAGGAATCATATCCCAATTGTCATCGCGCAGCAGGATTGTGCGGAACACCGGCGGATCGGCCATGGTCGTCGAAATATCGTGCAGCGCCGGTTTGGTGACGCTGGGCAACCACCAACTGCCAAGGTATCCGACAAGGCCAAGGCTAATGAACAGCGCGAGCAATCGCTTGGTATAGCTTTGATACCAACCCCGTTTGCGCGCACCCCAGATGAATAGCAGAGCGATAATGGCAACTGTCGCAGACGCAATCGCCGCCATATACAATTGCGCAATGCCTGCATCGCGGCTCCACGCATTCCAGCCCGCGCCATAGGCGGCAATGGCGGCCCAAAGCGCTAACCCAAAGGACACCAGAATTAATAGGCTGCCAATCCAATCCTTCTTGGGCTTGGTCGGAACTGCGGGCGCAGGTTCCATGATGGCGGGCGGTTCCAAAGGCGGTGCTTCCGCCGATGGAACGGCATCCGTCGCTATCGGGGGTGGCGCAGCATCCGCCGCATTATTGGTCAAGCCATCGCCATTCGTGGTGTCGTTGTTTTGCATCATCGGATGCTTTCCCCTGTTGTGCCAAACATGAGCAGTTGCGGCATTTCATTTCACATCTGCTATGTAACCCTAACGCGGCGCAACGGCAAATGTTTCGCACGGCTAAGTTTTTACCTTCAGGGCATGGCGTGACTCGACATGACGAGCGTTAGGCCTTAAGCGCCGCTTCGCCCGTTTTGCATGGAATTTGCCGCCGAAAATGACTGCCGATTTTGCCCTTTCGCCTTTGTCCAATGTGCCCAAAGACGCCATTGAGGCTTTGTTGGACGCCGCTTTCGGGACTGATCGGCATAGCCGCACCGCTTACCGCGTGCGCACCGGCATGGCATGGAAACCGGCATTAAGTTCTGCCGCGCATGGGCCGGATGGCGCGTTGCTAGGCCTCATCCAATGCTGGCCCGTAATGCTGGCCTGCGACGATGGTGCGCGACACAATCTTATCATGGTTGGTCCAGTAGCAGTGCATCCCGATGCCCAAGGGCACGGCATTGGTTCGGCCTTAATGGACAAAGCCATGGCAACGGGATCCGCATGCTATCCCGACACGCCGATGATGATGATTGGCGATTTTGACTATTACCGCCGTTGGGGATTCGATGCGGATGCCACGCAAGACTGGCGCTTGAATGGCCCCTTTGAGCGCGATCGGTTATTGATGCGCAACGCAGGAGCCTTAGCAGTGGGCGTTGCAGGTGAGGTTGTGCCGCGCCGATAACGCCATGGCCCCTTGGCAACGCGCCGCGATTCATACTATCACGCCCCTATGCCTTACGCCCCGCCTCCCGATTTAGCCACGCTGGATCTGGCAGAGATTGCCGCCCTCGTCGCCGCGCGCAAATTACCGCCGGTGGAGCAATGGCATCCGGCCAACACGGGCGATGGCAAGATGCGCATTGATGCGCAGGGCCGCTGGTTCCACGATGGCGGCGAAATCAAGCGACCCGCAATGGTGCGCGCCTTTGCCAGCCTGTTACGGCGGGAGGAGGACGGCTCGTTTGTTCTCGTAACGCCCTATGAAAAGCAGCGCATCCATGTCGAGGACGCCCCATTTCACGCGGTTGAGGTGCACCAATCGGCGGGCGCGGATGGCCCCGTTCTGACTTTTCGCCTCAACACCGACGATTTAGTCATGGCGGGGCCTGAGCATCGCCTGAGCTTCAATGATTTGGAGGATGCTCCTCGCGCTTATGTCCATGTGCGTGGCGGGTTAATGGCGCGATTGAACCGCCCCGTGTTCTACACTTTGGTTGAGTTGGCCCTGGCCAGCGGCACGGAGCCTCCCTTTGTTGAAAGCATGCGCGCACGTTTTGTGTTGGAAACGGCGGCATGACCCTGTTGCAATCGCTCACCGACGCACTGGGCAATGCGCCGGTTCATCCCGATGACCATTATTTCAACGACATGCGCGCCTCCGCCATTGATGCCGCCGAGTTGCGCCCCGCAGCGGTGCTGATCGCCATTACTGACCGTGCGGAGCCTGGCGTTATCCTGACCACCCGCCCGCAATGGTTGAATCGCCATGCGGGCCAAGTCGCCTTCCCCGGTGGCCGCGTCGACCCCGACGACGCCAGCATAGAGGCCGCCGCATTGCGTGAGGCAGAGGAGGAAATCGCCCTGCCCCGCGCCGCCGTTCGCATGGCCGGACGTTCCATTTCGTTCCACAGCGGCAGCGGTTTTGACATTACGCCCGTTGTCGCGGTTATTCCACCCGACCTGCCATTGCGCCCCGACCCGAATGAGGTGGACCAAATATTTGAGGCGCCATTGGCGTTGCTCCTCGACCGCGCCAATTTCGCTTCACAGTCCGCCGAATGGATGGGGCAAATACGCGAATTTCATGAACTCCATTGGAGCGGATTCCACATTTGGGGGATTACTGCCGCGATATTGTTGAACCTATCATTGCAATTGGATGGACGGCTCACGTTCGGAGAAGGCGAGCGGACATGGTAAGGGAAATGCGCGCCGACTGGTCCGGCATTACTGGCTTGCCGCAATTGATGCAGGCTTTGGACCCTAATGGCGAGGGCCTTGCAAGGCTCGTCGGCGGATGCGTCCGCGACCGATTGCTGGGCGTGCCAGTGTCCGACATTGATTTGGCCACATCACTGCTGCCAAAGGACGTCATGGCGCGCCTCGCCGCCGCTGGCCTAAAGTCCATCCCAACCGGTCTGGCCCATGGCACCGTCACCGCCATGGTCGACGGCCGCCCCTTTGAAGTCACAACGTTACGCCGCGATGAAGCCACCGATGGCCGCCATGCCGAGGTCGCCTTCACCGACGATTGGGCCGAGGACGCGATGCGCCGCGATTTCACCATCAACGCCTTATACAGCGACCCGCTGACCGGCGAGATATTCGATCCCGTCGGCGGCGTGGCGGATTTGCGCCCCACGGTCGTGCGTTTCATTGGCGATGCCGATGCGCGTATACAGGAGGATTACCTTCGTATCCTGCGCTATTTTCGCTTCTTCGCGCGGTTTGGCGGGGAAGCCGATGGCGAGGCTTTGGCGGCATGCGGGAGGCAAAAAAGGGGACTTATGGCCCTGTCGCGCGAACGCATAGCTTCGGAATTGCTGAAAATTTTGGGTGCGCTGGAACCATCGGGCGCATTGGCGGCGATGGAAAGCATCGATTTATTCAGCACCTTTTTGCCCGATTATCAAACGGGCAGCGCGGCCAAAATGCGCATTTTGGTGGCGGCGGAACAACGCCTAGCCGTCGAGTCCAGTCCGCTTCGGCGCTTGTCTATCATCCTGCCCATCGATGCTGCCCGAGTGCGAGCGATCGCCGCGCAGTTGAAGATGTCGAAGGCGATGGCCGATTATCTCGCTGGTCTAGCCAATGCGCGGGCGGCGTTGCGGGATGCTGGCGACACACCGGTCGCGGCGCTGTTCTATACCTATGGTCAAGATGAAATGCTCGACGCTTTGCTTATCGAACGCGGCGAACACATTGCGGTGGAAGATTGGCAGGCGTGGAACGCATGGCAACGGCCAACCTTCACCATAAAGGGCGGCGACCTCATCGCAAAGGGCCTGCCCGCCGGCCCATTGGTGTCGCAAACACTGCGCGCGGTGGAGGCGGAATGGATTGCCGCCGGATTCCCCGATGGCGACGAATTACAAACAATAGTCACGCGGCACCTTGCCCAATCAACCCGCTAATCACGAACAGAAAATCAGGCGGCGCATCGCTGCACCGCCCGACCCGTCTCTCCTAAAAAGACTTCCTTTCGCAAATTTACGTGCTCGCGAATTGGTTCATCGTGTTGTGCGCGCCGCCTGCTTTTAGTGCGGCTTCACCGGCGAAATACTCTTTGTGGTCATCCCCAATGTCGCTGCCCGACATATTTTGGTGTTTGACGCAGGCGATTCCTTCACGGATTTCCTTACGCTGCACGCCCTTCACATAGCCCAGCATCCCTGCATCGCCGAAATATTCCTTCGCCAGATTGTCGGTGGACAAGGCAGCGGTATGGTAAGTCGGCAATGTGATAAGATGGTGGAAAATACCGGCGCGCGCGCTGGCGTCGCGTTGGAATGTGCGGATGCGCTCATCGGCCTCGGCGGCGAGTTCGGTGCTGTCATAGACCACACTCATCAACGCCCCGCGATCGTAAGCGGACACATCCTTGCCTTCCGCAGCCCATGCGTCGAATACTTGCTGACGGAAATTCAGTGTCCAGTTGAAGCTGGGCGAATTGTTATACACCAATTTCGCATTCGGGATGACCTCACGGATACGGTCCACCATGCCGGCTATTTGCTCGATATGCGGCTTTTCGGTTTCGATCCACAGCAAGTCCGCGCCGTTTTGCAGGGAGTTGATGCAATCCAGAACGCAACGATCTTCGCCGGTGCCAGCGCGGAATTGATACAGGTTCGACGGCAAACGCTTGGGCCGCAACAATTGGCCATCGCGGTTGATGACGACATCCCCGTTCAGGCTGGTCATGTCATCGACTGGCTCGCAATCGAGGAAGCTGTTATATTGGTCGCCAATGTCGCCGGGTTCCTTGGTAAACGCGATTTGCTTGGTCAGGCCAGCGCCCAGCGAGTCGGTGCGCGCCACGATAATGCCATCGTCAATGCCCAGTTCAAGGAACGCATAGCGACACGCGCGGATTTTCGCGTCAAAATCCTCATGCGGCACGGTGACCTTGCCGTCCTGATGGCCGCATTGTTTTTCATCCGACACTTGGTTTTCGATTTGCAGCGCGCAGGCACCCGCCTCAATCATTTTTTTGGCTAGCAGGTACGTGGCTTCCGCATTGCCGAAACCAGCGTCGATATCAGCAATGATAGGCACAACATGCGTCTCGTAAGTGTCGATGGCGTGCAGGATTTCCGCCTCTTTTTCCGCATTGCCCGCGTTACGCGCCGCATCCAAATCGCGGAACATACCGCCGAGTTCGCGCGCATCGGCTTGCTTCAGGAACGTATAAAGCTCCTCAATCAGCGCCGGAACGCTAGTTTTTTCGTGCATCGATTGGTCGGGCAAGGGGCCAAAATCGCTACGCAAGGCGGCGACCATCCAACCCGACAGATACAGATAGCGCTGCTTCGTCGTGCCGAAATGCTTCTTAATCGAAATCAGCTTTTGCTGCGCAATAAACCCGTGCCAGCAGCCCAAGGATTGCGTGTAATTGGCGGGGCTGGCGTCATAAGCGGCCATGTCTTCGCGCATGATTTTTGCGGTGTAGCGCGCAATATCAAGGCCGGTGTTAAACCGGTTTTGCAGCTTCATCCGCGCGGTAGCTTCTGCGGAAATACCATCCCATGGCTTGCCATAGCGGTTGATAAGCGCCTGCGCGGTTTCGATTTCTTGGCTGTAGGTCATAATGCGTCCTTTCGGTTTCGATGGCCCTTCATGCCCGCGCTGCCCCGCGCCGTGGACCCGCGCCGGTGTCGGCTTGTAAGACTTTACAAACTTGTGTTGTATAGTTGTAAGGGCTATACAAGTCAGGTTGTAAGGAACCCAAAATGGCCAATGAACGCCCCATATACCTCGGCCCGCGCTTGCGAAGGCTCCGCCGCGAACAAGGCCTGACGCAGGCGGATATGGCGCGTGATCTGGACATCAGCGCGTCTTATGTCGCGTTGTTGGAACGTAACCAGCGGCCCGTCACCGCCGACATGTTACTGCGCATTGCGCGCACCTACCGGCTCGACATGGCGGATTTGGGCGGCGATGGCGGAGCGGAGGATGGCGCAAGGCTGGCCGCGACGCTGAAAGACCCGATCTTCGCCGACATCGACCTGCCCGCGTTGGAGGTTGCCGATCTCGCAACCAATTACCCGGGGATGAGCGAGGCCCTCATCCGCCTCTACACAGCATACCGTGAGGAGCAATTGGCGCTGGCGACTTTCCGCAGCGGCGGGCCGCCTAATGGAGTAGGGGCGCAAGTCGGCGGTGCGGCTCTCATCGACCCTGTCGGCGAATCGCGGCGCTTCCTTGCCGCCCGCCGGAACAGCTTTCCCGCACTGGACGACCTCGCCGAATTACTCGCGTCGCGCATATCGGAGGCCGGCGGCATGGATGCTTACTGCAAAGCGCGACACAAGCTGACCGTGCGGCGCATTCCCGCCGATGTGATGATGGGCGCGATGCGGCGGCTCGACCGGCATCGCGGCCAAATCCTGCTCGACGAGACGTTGGACGCCGCCAGCGAAGCGTTCCAACTTGCGCTGCAACTCGCGTACATGGAAATGGCCCCGCAAATCCGCACCGAATTGGAGGGTGGAACCTTCGCCACCGAGGAAGGCCGCGAACTCACCCGCCGCGCGCTGGCCAGCTATGGCGCCGCCGCCATATTGATGCCCTACACCGCCTTTGCCAAAGCGGTGGAGGCAAAGGCCTATGATATGGAGGCCCTCGCCCGCCAATTCCGCGCCAGTTTTGAGCAGGTCGCGCACCGCCTAACCACGCTGCAAAAGCCGGGTGAGGAGCGCGTGCCATTCTTCTTCATCCGCATTGATCCCGCCGGCAACGTGTCAAAAAGGCTGGACGGCGCAGGCTTCCCCTTCGCCAGCCACGGCGGCGCGTGTCCGCTCTGGTCGGTGCACCGTGTGTTCAAAACGCCGCGCGAGATTGTCACGCAATGGATAGAGCTTCCCGATGGGCAGCGGTTTTTCTCCATCGCCCGCACCGTCACCGCGGGCGGCGGAA
>JBGSSR010000244.1:0-1826 GCA_041736905.1 Sphingomonadaceae bacterium
GGAATCGTTGGCGCGTATTCATGCGCCTTTGCCGCCGGTGACGGCGCGCAGCCAAGCCAGGCCCGATGCCATCCATGCCGCCGTCGAGGCTTTGTCCGCGCATCAACCGATGAACCAAGCCACCGGCGCCATGCACGCCGCCGCGTTGGTTGCCGCCGATGGAACCATCCGATTGGTGCGGGAGGATGTCGGGCGGCACAATGCGTTTGATAAGCTGATCGGCGCAATGGCGCGGGGCGGTGTGGCGTGGGAAGATGGCTTTGCCCTGCTCTCCTCGCGCTGCTCCTATGAGTTGGTAGAGAAAGCAGCGTTGGCCGGATGCCCGCTGCTCGCCACGGTGTCGGCGGCGACCACTTTGGCGGCGGCGCGGGCGCATGCGGCTGAGTTGCAATTGGTGTCGCTTGTCCGCCACGATAGCCTGATTTGGCATGAGGATGCAGCATGACGCGCGTTCTGGGCGCGATTCTCTCCGGCGGCGGGGCAGTCCGCTTTGGCAGCGACAAGTTGCTGGCTGAAGTGGGCGGTGAGCCCTTGATTCAGCGCGTTATCGCCCGTCTGTCGCAGCAAGTCGCGGAGGTCGTGTTGCTGGGTCGAGCCTACGCCGCTTTACCCGCGTTGTCCGATCGACCCGCGCCCGACCTTGGCCCATTGGGCGGCCTCAACGCTGCCCTGCATTATGCGGTTGAGAACGTCTTCGACGCGGTGCTGATGGTGCCCGGCGATGCGCCTGATTTGCCGATGGACTTGGTGGAACAGTTGGGCGGCGTGCGGGCCTTTGCGCCGCCGGTCTACGCCAGCGATAGCCCCGTTACCGGCCTATGGCCTTCGCTGCTCGCGCCTGTCCTCGACGCCTATCTGGAGGGTGACAACAAGCACGCCATGGCGGCCTTTGGCGATCATATCGGTGCGGTCGCGGTCACGCTACCGCAACCCATCGTCAATATTAATACACCAGAAGACTACGCCGCGTTTCTTGCGCGTTAGCCCTTGCGCCACTTCGTCCACAAATGTCGCGCCAGCATCATCGGCGGCATCCGCATCCAATGGGAGCGGAGGTAAAACGCAAAGCGCACCATTTTGCGGCCATCGCGGCCAAAGCCATCGCGCGCGGTGAGGCAGGTGAGGAACCAGCGGTCGGTCATGGTCAACCGCCGCTGCTCCCCTGGAACCTGCGTCCCATAAAGCGCGCGGGCCAGCCGCGCTGCCCGCTCCACTGGTCCGCACAGATCATGCACGCCGGCCCGAAACCGCAATGCTGACCAGAATTCGGGGTCAGCAGCGGCAAATTCTTCGCATAGGCTATGGAAATCCCATAGGTTCCGCATCCCGCCCGCCAAATCGCCGTCCGCAATCAAATGCGCGGCGCAATGGCACACCATGTCGGCGGGGGATAGGATGGCTAATCCATCCATGCCCTCAACCACCCGCGCTCCGCTCAACAACGCATCCGCGTTCGGGGTCAATCGGTGGGTCAGCGGCAGTATAGTGTGGTGCACATCCGCCATCCGGTCGCGGCCTTTATGGATCAGCGGCGGCAATTCGTGCATCCACCGCTTGTAATATTCGTGGTCATAGGGGTCGTCCTTCACCCACTCCCACCCCGCGTTCAGCAGCGCCGCTTGAACCGCTGGCAACATATCCTTTGGCACCAATATGTCAGTGTCGCCGATATGCCGCCCGCGCCCCGCGTTCAGACCGGCGGCGGCGTAGGCGGTGCCTTTGAGCAGCACGATGGGAACGCCGGTTTTGGCGAGCGCACGCGCGGTCATTGCTGCCTCAAACAACGCCCCGCGCCGTGCATAGTCCGCGTCCACCCGCCCATCGGC
>JBGSSR010000249.1:0-2110 GCA_041736905.1 Sphingomonadaceae bacterium
GCGCGCCGAGAATAGCGTCGGCACCCGCACCATCCTCGACATTTTGAACGCGGAGCAAGAATTGCTCAACGCGCAAGTGCAATTGGTCAGCGCGCGGCGCAACGCCTATGTCGCCGGTTTCACTCTGCTCGCCGCGATGGGCCGGGCGGAGGCCGCCGATTTGGGCCTTGATGGCGGTGCTCTGTATGATCCGATGATCAATTATGAGCGCGCGGACAAAAGCTGGCTCGATTGGTCGGGCGTGCCGATTGATCCGACACCACAATCGACGCGCACGGTTGACACACCGGTGCAGAACGCGGAAATACAGCGTTAGCATGGTTAACGGAGGATCGGTCCTGATTCGCCCGAATCATGAGGGACTTATGGGGGCAAGGTAATGACGGTGCGCGATAATGAACCTTCGGTGGAAGAGATTCTGCGCTCCATCAAACGCATCATCGCCGATACCGATGACGTTCGCCCGCAAACCGCGCCGCGACTGCGCAAAGCAGCGGAGGCTGAATCCGACGTCAGTGAGCTGGACCTCGCCGATATGGAGGGTTTGCAAGCGGAACCGGAAGAACCAACGTCAATGCACGCGCTGCTTAACGATACCGCCGCGCAATCGGTGAAGCATTCGCTTGCCGCATTGGCCGCGATGCGCGAACCCGGTGCGCGCCCGCAAATCGTGCGGTCGGGGGAAACCTCACTGGAGGGCATGGTGCGCGAAATGCTGCGCCCGATGCTGAAGGCGTGGTTGGACGAGAATTTGCCCGATATAGTTGAGCGCGCCATTGCCGATGAAATCGCCCGCCTGCGTAGTTAAAATGGGCTGAGAAATCGGGCGGTTAAGCCCGCCTTACAGCATATATTTCATCTTCACCTTTTGCGCGACCACCTCCGCGCCAACGGCGAAGCTTGCATTTTTGAACTTGGGCGGGCCGAACCGGATCGCCGGGTTGCGGGAAAATCCGAACCCTTCGTGCGGCATCATCAGCACGGTGTCCAATTTCCCATTGCCATTCTCATCATGCACCGCCGAGATCGCATAGGTGCCGGGGCCATCGACGGTCACATGGGTGACTTCACCCGCCGCGACATCCTTCGCGGTCAGCACCAAACGCGCCGCGGCTTTATCCTTGCGGCAGTCGGGAAACGCCTTTGGATTCGACGTAACGCAAAGCAACACGTGCCCCTTGCTGTTGCGCATACCGGTCAGCGTAATCGACACCGACGATTCGGCGCTGGCCATAATCGGGGAAGCAAGCGTAGCGGCCAGGACAGCAACGCCCAAGCTACCAAGCGCCAAGCCCTTTGTCCGTCCCGCAAAGCCGGTCCCAAAATCGGAAATACAGCCCATAATTGCCCCTATAAATATGGTGATGTTGATGATGATGCGTCGCGGTGATGAGCCACCGGCCCAGCCAGCCGTTGATCCATGACTTTGGAAAAATCTCCCATCCCAAATGGTTGGTAACACCAAACAATGTCATAATGAATAACACCGCGCCCAATGCCGCAACATGAATGGGGATGAAAAAGGTCAAGGCGGGGATCAGGAACGCGCCCGACAACGCCTCCGTCCAATGGAAACTCATCGCCGCCCATGCCGTTGGCGGCCGACTGGCATGATGCACCGCGTGCATGACGGGAAACAGCCGCCCATGATGCATCACGCGATGGCTCCAATAAAACCACGTGTCGTGAAGGAACAGGTATAAAGCGAGCGACACCGGCACCCACCACAAGGGCAGGGCCGTCGCATCGTCATAAATCTGTGTCCACCCCTTCGCTTGCCACGCCCATGCGGCGAAACCGGCGGGTAGGGCGTACAGAATCGCGCTCACCACGGACCAGCCCATTTCCATGCGGATTTGTTTACCGCGCCCGGCGTATAGTCCCGGTCTTGCGCGCTCTGTGACAAGGGCAAACACGCCCGACACCGCAAAATAGCGCACGGTGACGATCACCGTCATCGCGGCCAACGACAGCAAAAGCGCCGTGGGGCCAGAAAAATCGGTCAGTGGAAGTGCGAAAATCACGCTTCCCCCGTAGGCGCTTGCCGCCCCAACCTCAAGTGTTGCTGCATTGCAACATCAATTTGCATAATTTTTGACCATTTCACAAT
>JBGSSR010000301.1:0-6044 GCA_041736905.1 Sphingomonadaceae bacterium
GGAGCCTTTTTTGCAGCCGGTTTCTTTGCGGGTGCCTTTTTAGCCGATGGCTTTGCCGCCGCCTTCTTCTTCGGCGCGGCTTTCTTCTTTGCCGCCGGCGCCTTAGCCGCGCGGTCGTCAATAAGTTGCGCGGCTTCTTCCAACGTCAACGCCTTAGGATCGATGCTTTTCGGGATGGTCGCATTGGTCGTGCCGTCGGTGACATAGGGGCCATAACGTCCCTCCATTACTTTCAACTCTGCCTCAGTACGCGGGTGCGCGCCCAATACGGCGATAGGCTCTCGTGCGGTCCCGCGACCACCGCCTTTACGGTTGGCGGAATCGGCGATAGCCGCGACGGCGGCGTTCATGCCGATGTCGAACACTTCCGACGTAGTGGACAGCTTCGCATATTTCCCATCATGCAACAGGAATGGCCCATAACGCCCTAAACCTGCACGGATTTCATTCCCAGTTTCGGGGTGCATCCCAACCAATCGGGGGAGTGATAGCAGTTGCACAGCCATCTCCAAATTCAGCTCACCCGGCAAGTCCTTGGGGATAGAGGCGCGTTTGGCTTCCTTGCCCTCACCCATTTCGATATAGGGCCCAAACCGGCCCGATTTGCGGGACACGTCCTCGCCCGTTTCGGGGTGTTTGCCCAGCACTTCGGGGCCGTTATCCGCGCCCTCGCCCTCACCGCCCGGTTGCGCAAAGCGGCGCGTGAATTTGCATTCGGGATAATTGGAACACGCAACAAACGCGCCGAACCGCCCGCCGCGCAACGCCAATCGGCCCTCCGCACATTTCGGACAAATACGTGGGTCGGTGCCATCCTCTTTGGCAGGGAACAGATAGGGCGCTAAGAATTCGTCCAGCGCAGCGGTAATGTCGGACGGGCGCTGCTCCATCACCTCATCGGTCTTGGGCTTAAAGTCCTTCCAAAAATCGGTCAGAACTTGTTGCCAATCGGCACGCCCGCCGCTCACTTCGTCGAGTTCATCTTCAAGGCCGGCGGTGAAATCATAAGCTACATAGCGTTCGAAAAAGCGCTCTAGAAACGCCGTCAACAATCGCCCCGATTCCTCTGCAAAGAAACGGTTTTTTTCGACACGGACGTATCCTCGATCCTTCAGAACCTGAATGATGCTGGCGTAGGTGGAGGGGCGGCCAATGCCCAATTCTTCCAACCGTTTGACAAGGCTCGCCTCGCTAAACCGTGGTGGTGGCTGCGTGAAATGTTGGTCCGCCGTGACCGATTTTTTCAGGGGCGCGTCGCCCTTTTGCATGGGCGGCAAGCGGCCCTCGCCATCCTCGGCGCTGTCATCGCGGCCTTCTTCATACAGCGCGAGGAAGCCTGGGAACTTCACGACTTGGCCAGTGACGCGCAGGCCAGTTTGACCCGTTGCATCCTCCAACTCGATCGTCGTGCGTTCCAATTGGGCCGACGCCATTTGGCTGGCTAGCGCGCGTTTGTAGATCAATTCATACAACCGCCCATGGTCGCTGCTGCCATACGACGTCTTAACGAAATCGGTGGGACGGATGGCCTCATGCGCCTCCTGTGCGTTCTTGGCCTTGGTTTGATAATGGCGCGGTTTGTCGGGAACGTAGCTGCCGTCATAGCGCTCCGCCACCGCCTTGCGCGCCGCCGAAATCGCGCTGTGGTCCATTTGCACACCGTCGGTCCGCATATAGGTGATTGCGCCGTCTTCATATAATTGCTGCGCCACGCGCATCGTATGGCTCGCGGAAAAGCCCAGCTTTCGTGCGGCCTCCTGTTGCAAGGTTGACGTGGTGAATGGCGGCGATGGGTTGCGCGTTTGCGGCTTGGTTTCAACCGAGGCGACGGTGAAATGACCATCCTCAACCGCACGCTTCGCTTCATCTGCGCTACCAGCATCGCCCAACGTCAAACGGTCGATTTTCGCGCCTTTGTGCCGGACCAATCGCGCGGTAAACTCCTGCCCGCCCTTTTCCATTTGTGCGGCGACGGACCAATATTCTTGCGGGACAAAGACCTCAATCTCCCGCTCCCGCTCGACCAACAAACGCAGTGCAACGGATTGCACCCGCCCCGCCGATTTCGCGCCGGGAAGCTTGCGCCACAGCACCGGCGACAGGGTAAATCCAACCAGATAATCCAGCGCGCGGCGGGCGCGATAGGCATCGATGAGGTCAATGTCGAGTTGGCGCGGCGCAGCCATAGCGGTCAACACGGCCTGCTTGGTAATGGCGTTGAACGTCACCCGTTCAACTTCGGCAGGAACCGCCTTTTTATTCGTCAAATGCTCCAATACATGCCAGCTAATAGCCTCCCCTTCGCGGTCAGGGTCAGTGGCCAGGATCAATCGGTCGGCCTGTTTCGACAGGTCCGTGATTTCTTTTAGCTGCTTGGATTTGTTCGCATAAGGCTCCCAATCCATCGCAAAATTATTGTCTGGATCAACCGAGCCATCCTTGGGCGGCAAATCGCGGACGTGGCCGTAACTTGCCAGAACGCGATAATCCTTGCCCAGATATTTTTCGATGGTTTTCGCTTTCGCGGGCGATTCGACGATGACGAGTTGCATAATGCCCCTGAATTCCTTGGTTTTGCGGTGCGCTATAGCACCGTCTCACGTGTGCGCGAGGGTGAAAGCACCTTGCGCTATGCGTCAAGTGCGATTTTTTTCGGCGGCTTGCACAAATGGGCATTGCCGTTATGACGTAGGCCATGAACGCACCGATTGCCGAACAAAATCCTATCCTCTTTTTCGACAGCGGCCTTGGCGGGTTGTCGGTGCTGAAAGCGGCACAGGCATTGGTGCCGAATATGCCGGTGGTCTATGTCGCGGACTATGGCGGCCTGCCTTATGGTGAGAAGAGCGAGATTGATATCACCGCTCGCGTCGCCGCGATGTTAGGACAGTTAGCGGAGCGTTTCCGGCCAGCAATCATGGTGATTGCATGCAACACGGCCTCCACCATCGCCCTGTCTGCTGTGCGCGCGGCGTTGGAGTTGCCCATCGTTGGCACCGTGCCAGCGATAAAGCCCGCCGCCGCAATGTCCAAAACCCGCGTCATCGGCTTGTTGGGCACAGCCGCGACGATAAGGCAGGCCTATGTCGATAATCTGGCCGCCGAATTTGCCAATGACGCGACGCTCATCCGCTATGGCGCGGGTGAACTGGTGCACGCCGCAGAGGCGAAATTGCGGGGGGAGACGGTTGATGCCTCGGTCTATGCGCAGGCTATCGATGGCTTAATTGCTCAAGCGGGCGGTCCAAACATCGACACCATCGTTCTTGCCTGCACCCATTTCCCATTGGTTCAACAGGAGTTGAAATCCGCCGCAATTGCCGCCGGCCTAACGCCCGACGTGCGCTTTATTGATGGAGCAGAAGGCATTGCACGGCGCATTGTATTCCGCTCTGGTGAGCGCATTTGGCCCGCCGCCCGACCGGACGGTCTATTCCTAACCACCGGCCAGTTAGAAGAAGTTGAAAGCGCGCGCGACGCATTGTTGCAATTTGGTTTGACCCAAATCAATTCTTTGCACCCCAAACCTCGATAATGGCCATTATCGATTAGCCTGATTTGGGAAAGACGCTGGATTTCCAATGTTGCCTTCGCTATTGGGCAGGTGTTTTTTTTGGGACTACCGGATATTCATATCACAAGCCTCCAGTGCGAAGGTATATTTGAGTGAACTACGACCAGATTTTTGACGAAGCGATCGACCGGCTGCATAGCGAGGGGCGCTATCGCGTGTTCATCGACATTTTGCGGAACAAGGGCGCGTACCCGAACGCGCGCTGCTTCGCGGGGCATAACGGGCCGAAGCCGATTACGGTATGGTGCAGCAACGATTACCTGTGCATGGGCCAACATCCCAAAGTCATCGCGGCGATGGAGGAGGCTCTCCATGACGTCGGCGCAGGCTCCGGCGGCACGCGCAACATTGGCGGCAACACGCATTACCATGTCGAGTTGGAAGCGGAACTCGCCGATTTGCATGGCAAGGACGGCGCATTGCTGTTCACCAGCGGTTATGTCTCGAACGAGGCGACTTTGGCGACGCTCGCCAAAATCCTGCCCGGATGTGTGATTTTTTCCGATGAATTGAACCACGCCAGTATGATCGCCGGTATCCGTAACTCCGGCTGTGAAAAGCGCGTATGGCGGCACAATGACCTGCACCATTTGGAGCAATTGTTGGGCGAATATGGGCCGAACACGCCCAAACTCATCGCGTTCGAAAGCGTCTATTCGATGGATGGCGACGTCGCGCCGATTGCGGCGATTTGCGATCTGGCCGACAAATATAACGCCATCACTTATTGCGATGAAGTCCACGCGGTCGGTATGTACGGCGCGCGCGGCGGGGGCATTACCGAGCGTGACGATGTCGCCAATCGCGTGACCGTGATTGAGGGCACATTGGGCAAAGCGTTCGGCGTCATGGGCGGCTATATCGCGGCGGATCAGAAGATTGTGGATGTCATCCGTTCCTATGCACCGGGGTTCATTTTCACGACCTCACTGTCACCAGTGTTGGTCGCGGGCGTGCTCGCCAGTGTCCGCCATCTGAAGGCATCGAGCGAGGAACGCGAGGCGCAGCAGGCGCATGCCGCGACGCTGAAACGCCTATTCGCTGATGCCGGTCTGCCGGTGATGATGAGCGAGACGCACATCGTGCCATTAATGGTCGGTGATCCCGTGAAGGCGAAGAAAATCAGCGACATTTTGCTCGCCGAATACGGCGTCTATGTGCAGCCCATCAACTTCCCCACCGTCCCGCGCGGAACGGAGCGTTTGCGTTTCACGCCGGGGCCGCAACATACCGACGCGATGATGGAAGAATTGGCCAACGCGCTGGTGGAAATTTGGGGCCGCATGGAATTGCAATTGGCGAAGGCGGCATAATTGCGTTTGGCATTTATCTGCGATATCCTGCTGCAAAGGAGGTCCGCATGGCAGACAGCAAAACCAAACCAACCCCCATCGCACCGCGCGATTTCCTGAATGCCGTAGAACCCGTGGTTCGTCGCGCAGACGGCCTTGTGCTCCACGACCTGATGGAACGTTTGTCGGGCGAACCGGCCACCATGTGGGGGCCGTCCATCGTCGGCTTTGGCAGCTATCACTACAAATATGACAGCGGGCGCGAGGGCGATATGTGCCGCATCGGGTTCAGCCCACGTAAGGCGGAATTGGTGCTGTATTTGATTGATGGGTTTGAGGGTCACGCCGAATTGTTGGCGCGCCTTGGCAAGCACCGCACCGGCGTATCATGCCTTTATATCAAGAAACTGGCCGATGTGGATATGGCCGTGTTGGAGGAGCTTATTGCTGCCAGCCTGGCCTATATGGACGCTAAATACCCGCGATAATCGCCGCATAGGTCGCGGGGTCGACATTACCGCCGCTCAATGTCACCAACGGCACAGCGCCCAAATCCACCTTGCCAGCCAGCACTGCCGCCAGCGCCACCGCGCCGCCGGGTTCGACGACCAGATGCAACCGCTCTAACGCGACGCGCATCGCGGCGGCGACTTCCGCCTCACTCACCTGCACAGCCTCGGCCCCACGATCACGCAAAATCGGGAATGTGTGCCGTCCCAGAAACGGCGTCTGTAGCGCGTCGCATTTCGTGGGCGGAGCGTTTTTGAGGTCAAACGATATGACCTCCCCCGCCGCTAATGACCGCGCCGCATCGTCCCAACCTTCCGGCTCCACAATCGTTAGCCGCGCATCAGGTAGTGCCAATGCGCACCCGCTGGCTAGGCCACCACCACCGCAACAGGCGATGATGTGGTCGAACTGCGCGCCTTCCTTCCGCGCCGCGAGTTGCGCCGCCGCCTCCAACGCCAAAGTTCCCTGCCCCTCAACAATCCATGGATCGTCATAGGCATGGACGAGCGTTGCGCCGCTCTCTGCGACCATCGCCGCCGCTATCGCATCGCGCGATTGCGTGTAGCGGTCGTAAAGCACCACTTCGGCGCCCAAGGCCCGGGTCGCGGCCAGCTTCGCCGCCGGCGCGTCCTTTGGCATCACAATGGTGGCGGCTATCCCAAGCCGCC
>JBGSSR010000086.1:0-6087 GCA_041736905.1 Sphingomonadaceae bacterium
CCGGTAAGGAGTATATGAAGCGCGTGGAAACCACGCCGGGTCGTATGCTGTTGGGTGAATGCCTGCCCAAATCGCACACGGTGCCGTTTGAAATCATCAACCGCCTGCTCACCAAAAAAGAAGTCGGCGACGTGATTGACCAAGTGTACCGTCACACCGGCCAAAAGGACACTGTGTTGTTCGCCGATGCGATCATGTCGCTCGGCTTTAAGCACGCGTTTAAGGCGGGTATTTCCTTCGGTAAGGATGACATGATCATCCCCGATGAGAAAATCCCCTTGGTCGAAGAAACCAAAGCGATTGTTGCCGATTTCGAACAACAATATCAGGACGGCCTCATCACGTGGCAGGAAAAATACAACAAGGTTGTGGACGCATGGTCAACATGCGGCGACCGCGTTGCCAACGCCATGATGGAAGAATTGAAAGCCACCCCGCTGGACGAATATGGCGTGGAAGCCGAAATTAACGCCATTTACATGATGAGCCACTCCGGCGCGCGTGGTTCGCCGGCACAGATGAAGCAATTGGGCGGTATGCGCGGCCTGATGGCGAAACCATCGGGTGAGATTATTGAAACGCCAATTATCTCAAACTTTAAGGAAGGTCTAACCGTCCTTGAGTATTTCAATTCGACTCACGGCGCGCGTAAGGGCCTTGCCGATACGGCTTTGAAGACCGCAAACTCTGGGTATTTGACCCGCCGTCTGGTCGACGTGTCGCAAGATTGCACCATCGTCGAGAATGATTGCGGGACCGAACGTGCGCTCGAAATGCGGTCCATCGTGCAAGGTGGTTCGACCATCGCGTCGCTGGGTGAGCGCGTGTTGGGCCGGACCACGGCGGAGCCCATCATGGGCAATGAGGGCCAAGTGCTCTACCCCGCCGGTACCTTGCTGGACGAAGCCGCCATCACCGCGATGGAAGAAACCGGCTTGCAAGCCCTGAAAATCCGTAGCCCATTGGTCTGCGAATCCAAGGTTGGCGTGTGCGGCACGTGCTATGGCCGTGACCTCGCTCGCGGGACTCCAGTCAACATCGGTGAAGCGGTCGGCGTTATTGCCGCCCAATCCATCGGTGAGCCGGGCACGCAGTTGACGATGCGGACATTCCACATCGGCGGCGCGGCGCAGCTCAACGAAACGTCCAGCCTGGACGCTTCGGCGGACGGCGTCATCGAATATCGCGAATTGCCGACCCTGGTCGATAAGCGCGGTAAGCGTTTGGCGATGGCCCGCTCGGGTGAACTCGTCATCGTCGATAAGGACGGTCGTGAGATGGAAATGCACCGCATTCCTTACGGCGCAACCCTGATCAACGAAAATGGCGCGGCCGTGAAGATAGGCGATCGTTTGGCCGAATGGGATCCATTCACCATGCCAATCATCACCGAAAAATCGGGTGTCATTGCCTATCAAGATTTGGTCGATGGCAAAACCATGACCGAACAAACCGATGAGGCAACCGGCATTTCGCAACGCGTCGTTATCGAATACCGGTCCGCTGGCCGTGCGAAGAAGGAAGACTTCCGTCCGCGCATTACCCTGCTCGACGGCGATTCGGGCGAGTCCGCACGGTATCTCTTGTCCGCGGGCACGATGCTTTCGGTCAACGATGGCCAAACGGTGGAGGCCGGTGACGTCGTCGCCCGTGTCAGCCGCGAAGCCGCGAAAACCCGCGACATCACCGGTGGTCTGCCGCGTGTGGCCGAATTGTTCGAGGCGCGTATTCCGAAGGACAACTCGGTCATTGCCAAGATTTCGGGCCGCATCGAATTCGTCCGCGATTACAAGGCGAAACGCAAAATCGCCATTGTGCCGGAGGAAGGTGATGCCGTTGAATATCTGATCCCCAAGACCAAAAACCTTGAGGTTCAAGAAGGCGATATGGTCCGTAAGGGCGACAACCTGATTTCCGGATCGCCCAACCCGCATGACATCCTAGAAGTCATGGGCGTTGAGGCATTGGCCGAATATCTGGTCGCGGAAATTCAGGAAGTCTACCGTCTGCAAGGTGTGAAAATCAACGATAAGCACATCGAAACCATTGTGCGTCAAATGCTGCAAAAGGTGGAAATCACCAACGGCGGCGACACCACCTTGTTGCCGGCGGAGCAAGTCGATCGCGAAGAAATGGACGATTACAACGCGAAGTTGGAAAAGGGCAAATTGCCCGCCGAAGGTAAACCGATTCTGCTCGGCATTACCAAGGCATCCTTGCAAACGCGTTCGTTCATCTCGGCGGCGTCTTTCCAAGAAACCACCCGCGTGCTGACGCAGGCGGCGGTGGAAGGGAAGAAGGACATCCTGACCGGCCTGAAGGAAAACGTCATCGTGGGCCGCCTCATCCCCGCAGGGACCGGCGCGGCGATGAACCGCATCCGCATTGCCGCAACCAGCCGCGACGCGGCGCTTCGTGCGCAATATCGCAAGTTACAAGAAAGCCTGATTGCTCCGGCCACCGCCGAAGAAGAGCATGCCGCCGAATTGCAACAACCGGTTGAGGCCGATGTCGGCGACACGCCATTGGGCGATGTGCAGGGTGATGATTTCACGACCGCTGATTTGGATTAATCCACGGTCGCAGTAAAAATCAAAAGGGCGGGGACAGCGATGTCTCCGCCCTTTTTGCGTTGCCGGATACAATGGCGCACAGTGAAACCGCGAAAGTGTCGCAATTCTCTGTTATGCAAAACGCAACGCATAGAGAGAGGACGCCGATATCATGCCCGGAATTTCCAGCTTTGCCTTGCAATATACCAACGTCGATTATGCCGCCGTGGCTGCGTCCAGTTACGACATGTTCATTACCGAAGGCGACCCATTGAACAGTGCGTTTGTCATCCCGACACTCACCGATGCGCAGGTGGTGACATTGGTGGCGCAGGGGCGGCAGATTATAGGCTATGTCAACGTATCGGTGACGGACGATTTGCGGTCCTATTGGAACAATAGTTGGACCAGCAATGGCGGCGACACCGGAACGCCAACCGCCGCCGCGCCCAGTTGGTTGCAAGGGGCATTGCCGCTGGATTTCACCTTTGATGGCAACACCGACGCCTTGATTGTCAATTATTGGGATCCGGCATGGCAACAATCGGTCATTGCCCAGGCCGTCGATTTGGTCACGCGCGGCTATACCGGCGTTTTCCTTGACGATGTGGGCCGCTATTTCCAAGTGGGCGCGGCGAGTGGCAACTTCCAATTGGCCGCCGACCGAATGATTGATTTGATTGGCGCAGTCCATGACGCGATCACCGCCGTCAATCCGCTTGCCGTGGTGGTGTTGAATAGCGACCCCTATCTTATCGTCAATAACAGCGCGGGCGGGACGGGGGACCAACGATTGCTCGATTCCGCCGATTATCATCTGCTGGAAAATCAAACGACGACCGTTGCCGATTTCGCGCGCAGTATTATGCCGGGGGAGCCATTGTTGCTTCTGCAATCAACCACGCCGGGCCAGTTGACGTTAGAAGAGGCATGGGCACGCGGCATTTTATATAACTCGCCCACATTGAATTACGACCAATTGGGGGCCTTCGCCTATCCTGCCACCGCGGGCGCAGACGTGGAGCGTGGCGGCAATGTGGACGATCGATTATTCGGCCTTGCCGGTGACGACACATTGCTGGGCTTTGCCGCCAATGACCGGTTGAATGGCGATGAGGGCAATGATGTCCTGAACGGCGGCACCGGCGCAGACGTGATGACGGGCGGCACGGGTAACGACATTTATTTCGTTGACCAATTGGGGGATAGCGTCACCGAACGGGTGGGCGAGGGCGTCGATGAAGTGCGTGCCGCGATTGACTATAGTTTGGGCGACCATGCCGAAAACCTGCGCCTGCAAGGCACTGCGCGGGTTGGCACCGGTAACGCGTTGGACAACGTGATCTTGGCGGGCGGCGGGCCAGCTACGCTGAACGGGTTGGGGGGCAATGATACCCTGACCGGCAGCGCATCGGGCGATATGTTGAATGGCGGCACGGGCGACGACCTTATTTTCGGCCGCAACGGCAACGACATTATCAATGGCGGTGACGGCAACGACATAGTGCGGGGCGAAGTCGGTTCCGACATCCTATCCAGCGGCGCGGGCGACGACAGCGCCTTTGGCGGCGATGGGCAGGATGCGATGACCGGCGGCGACGGCAACGACATCTTGCGCGGTGAGGGGCAGAATGACACTTTGTTCGGTGATGCCGGAGCGGACACGTTGCAGGGCGGTGACGGCAATGACACGCTCTACGGCGGCGCGGGCCGTGATGTGATGAGCGGCGGGTTGGGCCTTGACAATTTCTGGTTCGATGAGGGCGACTTTGCCGGCCTGACCAACACTACCGCCGACCGGATACAGGATTTTGTTCAGGGGCAGGACCGCATCCGCTTAACCGACATTGACGCCAATACCTCGGTCGCGGGGGATCAGGCGTTTGTGTTCATTGGCGCATCGGCGTTCACCAACACGGCGGGCGAGTTGCGCTATACCCAATCGGGCGGCGTGACCTTATTAGAGGGCGATGTGGATGGCGACGGCGCGGCGGATTTTGCCATTGCGCTGTCTGGTAATATCGGCCTTTTGGGGACGGACTTTACGCTATAGGGGCGGGAGTCCTTATCGCGGCGGGGTTCAGCGGGCAGAAGAAATCCGCTTGGCATCGCCGCACTCCATCCCCATATGATGGCATATGCAAATGGCGTCCCTTTCCCAAATAGTTGCGGCCTGCGTTCTCATCCTCGGCGTGCCGGTCGCTGCGATGGCGGAGGCACCCGTGCGAACGGCCGAGCCCGCCGCCAATCCTTATCGCCAGTTGCAGGCACTGGACGCACAACTCACCCGCGTTGCCTATCGTCTGGCCACCGCGAACGTGCCGTTTTGCAATGGGGTGCAGGGGAACGTCGGCATTGCCTTGCACACCGCCGGTCAATATCCGGAAAAGGGCCGCGCCGTATTCGGTTTTGCGCAGCCGGTGCAGGTGCTGGCGATTGCCCCCGATTCTCCCGCCGCGCTCTCTGACGTCCGCCTCGACGATGGCGTGATCGGCATCGATGGCACAATGATGGCCAGCGCGCTGGGCGGGCCGAAACGGCGCGGAGGCGAGCAATTGACCTCCATCATGGACCTGATGCAGCGGACCATCGATATTGCCTTTATTCGGGACCGCCCAACCCAATGGCAATTTTGGCGCGATGGGCAGGTGATGACTGTGCCGCTCACCCCCGTCGCCGCGTGCCGTGCGCGGTGGCAGATTATGGCGGGCAATGCCGATCATGCGGGCACCGATGGGCAGATTGTGACGATCTCGGTCGATATTGCCATGCTGGCGATTGAGGCGGGCGGCGATGACGGATTGGCGGCGGTGGCGGCGCATGAACTGGCGCATATCATGCTAGAACATCGCGCCTATTTGGGCGGGCTAGAGGGCCGGTTGCGCACCGCGCAGGGCGACGAGGCACGCGACTTGCGCAAAACGCTGTCGGCGGCACAAAAGCAAGCCGAGCGAGACGCCGATCTTCTGTCGCAATGGCTGCTCACCAATGCGGGTTACGCCAGCGAGCCGGGTTTGGCCTTTCACAAGCGGCTGGCCAGTCGCCAATTGTTCAGCTATTCTCCCAAACATGGCTCATCGGGCGACCGCATTGCCGCGATGCGCGCCGAGCACGCCGATGTTATGGCAATCCCGCCCGATGCCGATGGCCTGCGCGCACCGCCGCTTTTGTTCGGAAAAGGAACCTACGCATGGTAATGCGCTCAATATGGGGCAAGGCTGGATTAATGGCGGCGATACTATCGCTGGCGATGGTATCCGCGTGTAAGGACGAACCCGCCAAGCCGCCCACGCGCAGCGCCGACCGGCGTCCCGTGGTGGAGGTTATTGTTGCCCCCGCCGCCGATGGCGCGGCCACTTTGGACCTCATTGCGTCGGCAAGCGCATCGAGCAGCACCCCCGCCACCGCCGATTTGGGCGGCACATTGAGCAGCGTTCTGGTCACTGAGGGCCAAGAGGTGGAGGCGGGCGACATTATTGCGCGAGTCAGCGGGGCATCCTCGGCACCCCGCGCTTCCGCCGGAATCGACCCCGCC
>JBGSSR010000087.1:0-2563 GCA_041736905.1 Sphingomonadaceae bacterium
CCATCCATTTGCGCAGCCTCAAGTGCGGCTTTGCCCTGCGTCTCTAATCCGCCGATAAAATTTTCACCCATAGCCGAGTGCCCGCCCCAAGCGAGCAGCGCGGTTGCGACCGCACCAATGGCGATCTTTGTCCAATCATTCATAATTTACCCCCTAAAAAGGATGACCCGATAAGCGAATCCGAACCTTCCGCTTGAAGGCGGATAATAGGGTTAATAAATTTCGAGTCTATAGTGAAACGAATCATCTGTCCCGAGTGGGGACATATGTAACGTAATGTAAAATAACTGATTTATTGCAATTTTCTGACATCTCGCTCCGTTTCGGTGGAGGTGACGCAAGGCTTAAGGCGGGCCGTGGTCACTCGCCAATGGCGGCCTCCCGCGCCACTTCGCGCCAGCCAATGTCGCGGCGGCAAAAGCCCGATGCAAAGTCGATAGCGTCCAAGGCGGCATAGGCGCGAGTTTGCGCCTCGGTCACGCTGCTGCCCAAGGCGGTGACGTTGAGTACGCGGCCACCGTTAGCGACCAGCGTGTCGTCCTGCATCGCGGTTCCGGCGTGGAACACTTTCACCGCATCGCCCTCTGCCGCCGCTATGCGAGCAATCGCGCCGCCTTTGTCGGGCGTGCCAGGATAGCCCCTTGCCGCCATCACAACAGTGAGGGCATAATCGGGGCGGAACGTCGGCTCCGGCGTGATCGCCAATTCGCCAGTTGCACACGCCATCAACAACGCCGCCAAATCGCCGGTAAAGCGCGTCATCAACACTTGGCATTCGGGGTCGCCAAATCGGGCGTTATATTCGATCAACTTCGGCCCTTCGGCGGTCAACATCAACCCTGCGAACAGCACGCCGACATAAGGCATTCCCTCCGCCGCCAAAGTTTCCACGGTCGGGCGAATGATGCGGTCCATCACTTCTGCCTGCAATTCCGGCGTGAACACGGGCGCGGGGGAATAGGCGCCCATGCCGCCAGTGTTCGGCCCCGTGTCGCCTTCGCCGACGCGCTTATGGTCCTGCGCGCTGCCGAAGGGGACGATGGTTTTGCCATCGGTCAAGGCGAAGAAGCTTGCCTCTTCGCCTGTCATGAATTCTTCCAGCACCACCGCCGCGCCCGCGTCGCCAAAGCCGCCGCCGAACATGTCCTCAATCGCCGCCTCGGCTTCTGCAAGCGTTTCGGCGATAATGACGCCTTTACCGGCGGCCAGCCCGTCGGCCTTAATCACATAGGGCGCGTTGAACGCGGACAGGCCAGACAGCGCCGCCGCCTTGGTTTCATGCCGCGCATAGCCAGCGGTGGGGATGTCGGCGCGGGCACACAAATCTTTGGTAAAGCCCTTCGACCCCTCCAATTGCGCCGCCTTTTGGGAAGGTCCGAATACCGGAATTTGCGCGGCGCGTAGGGCATCGCCCAGACCGTCCACTAAGGGTGCCTCCGGCCCGACGACGACCAAATCGACGTTTTTGTCCTTACAAAAGTCGATAACATGCGTGTGCTGCGTCACATCCATTTCGACCAGCAACGCGCATTGCTTTATCCCCGGATTTCCGGGACTGGCCCATAAAGTCTCCACGCTTGGGGATTGCGCAAGCCGCCATGCAAGGGCATGTTCACGCCCGCCGCCGCCGATTAGGAGTATGTTCATGGCCCGCGCCCCTCTTTCCGATACTGGTTCGGGCAGGCTGTTAGCCGATATGGACGGCGGTAACAACGCCCCGCCGCTGACGGTCAGCGAAATTTCCGGCGCGCTGAAACGCGTGGTCGAGGACCGTTTCGGCCACGTCAGAATTCGTGGTGAGTTATCAGGGTTTAAGCGCCCCGCATCCGGCCACCTCTATTTCGCGCTAAAGGATGAGGCGGCGAAAATCGACGGCGTGATGTGGAAGGGCGTAGCGGGACGATTGAACTTCCGGCCAGAGGATGGCCTCGACGTAATCGTCACCGGCAAATTGACCACTTACCCCGCACGGTCTGGCTATCAAATCGTCGCCGAAAGCATTGAACTCGCCGGTGAAGGCGCGTTGATGCAGTTGTTTGAGAAATTGAAAGCGTCCTTGGCGGCGGAGGGTTTGTTTGCGGAGGAACGCAAACGTCCGCTCCCCCGTTTGCCGTGCGTCATTGGCGTGGTGACGTCGCCAACCGGAGCGGTCATCCGCGACATTCTCCACCGCCTAAATGACCGTTTCCCCGTCCACGTCATCGTCTGGCCGACGTTGGTGCAGGGCGAAGGCGCGGCGGCGCAGGTTGCAGCGGCGGTGAGGGGGTTTTCGGCGATGGAGGCGGGAGGCGCTGTCCCGCGTCCTGATTTGGTCATTGTCGCGCGCGGTGGTGGCTCAATTGAGGATTTGTGGAGCTTTAACGAGGAAATCGTTGTGCGCGCGGTGGCGGAATCGACCATCCCCATCATTTCCGCCGTGGGGCATGAGACCGATACGACGCTGTGCGATTACGCCGCCGACCGCCGAGCGCCGACGCCGACCGCTGCCGCCGAAATGGCGGTTCCGGTGCGGGCCGAGTTGAAGGAACGTGTGGGGCAGGCGGGGTTGCGCCTCTCCTCAGCT
>JBGSSR010000056.1:0-3911 GCA_041736905.1 Sphingomonadaceae bacterium
AGAGGCCGCCGCCGCGCAGATGATTGTCTACGCCCCGCGCCGCGTTGATTTGCCGCCCAACCAACCGCAAGCGATCCGCATCAGCATTCGCCCCAGCGCCGATTTGCCCGATGGCGAATATCGCGCGCATTTGCTGTTCCGCGCCATTCCGCCCGCGCCGACCGTGGTTGAAGTGGAGCCAGGCGGCCTAGCCATTGAGCTGATCCCGATTTACGGCATCACCATCCCGATTATCGTCCGCCACGGCGAATTGGAGGCAACCGCCGCGGTGTCGAGCGCACAGATGATTGCGACCGAGGACGGTCCCGCGTTGCAAATCGCCCTGACGCGCAGCGGCAATCGCTCCATCTATGGCGAATTGCGCGTGACCAAGGCTGGCGTCAGCGAACCCGTGATGCGCGTGCGCGGCATTGCGATTTATCCAGAGGTTGATGCCCGCACCGTGACGTTGCAAGTCAGCGCGGAGCAAGCCGCCGCGCTGTCCGGCCCCGTCACCATCGGCTATTATGAGCCGGCGGATCAAGGCGGCGGCAAAATCGCCGAACTGAAAACGGTTTTGCAATAAACCATTGAGCAGGTTGGTCTCTACCGGCCAATATGGCGCGTTGCTGGCATCATAAACTCGCCCATTGGGGCAAAGCGTTAGGCGTGGTGGCGGGGGCATTCCTGCTTACCGCGCCTCAACCCGTCTTTGCGCAAGCCGCCGACGAAGCAAAATCAGCTACGCCGTCTTGGACCGCCAATGAGGACGACGCCCTGCTCTTCGACATGCGCGTGCGGCAATGGCGGTTGGGCAATGGCGTGCGCGGCTATCAGACCAACGCGGGCGTGTGCGTGGACTTGGCCGATGTGGTCATGGCATTGGACGTGCCCGTTCGCGTCGATCCAAAGTCGCGCCGCGCAACTGGGTGGTTTTTTTCCGAAAGCCGCAACTTCACCTTGGACTACGACAGCCGCTCAGTTCAGGTCGGCGGCAAGATCAGCCCGCTGGCCCCCGGCGATTTGCATGTGACGCCCGAAGGCTGGTGCGTATCGGTCGCCCGCCTGTCCGAATGGATTGGCGTGCCGTTGAAACTCGACATGGCCAATGCGTTCATCATCGTCGATAGCGAAGAAAAACTGCCCTTTGAACTGGCTGAGGAGCGCAAAACTCGCGCTGCCAACGTCAAGCCGCGCCAACAATTTGACCTGTCCTCAATGCCATCGAAGGACGAGCCCTATTCTCTATTCCGCGCACCATCGGTCGATGTGGCCCTCGGCACGGCAATCATCAGCCAACCGGGAACGAAAACGCAATTTCAGGCGAACTACGAAATCTTTGCCAGCGGAGAAATCGCCACCGCCAGCTTCGACGCACGATTCGCCAGCGACCAAGAAGGCAATCCGCAAAGCTTGCGCCTGCGCGCCTATCGCACTGACCCCAATGGCGGCCTGTTCGGGCCATTGGGTGCGACGCATTTTGAGGTTGGCGATGTCGAAATGCCCGGGACGCCCTTGGTGGCGCAGGGGTCACAAGGACGAGGGGCCTTCATCACCAATCGGCCCATCGGGCGGGGTGATTTGTTTGACACCACCGACTTCACCGGCGATTTGCCGCGCGGGTGGGACGCAGAACTCTATCGCAATGGTGAATTGCTTGCCTATGTCGCCGATCGCGGCACTGGATTGTATGAATTTCGCGATATTCCCATGCTGTTCGGGCAAAATAGCTTCGAAGTGCGCCTTTACGGGCCGCAGGGGCAGACGCGAACCGAGCGGCGGACATTGGCCATCGGGTTGGATTCGATCCCGCCCAAGCAAACCTATTATTGGGCTGGCGTGGCGGAGGCCGGAACCGACCTGATCCCCTTTGACAACCAGCCCCTGCGTGCCAACACCGGATGGCGCGCAGGTGTAGGGGTGGAGCGCGGATTGGACGCGCGCACCTCCGTCGGCGCATCGTTTTATTGGTTGCAGCAGGATGTGGAGCCGCTCAACACCAATCGGCTCGAAAACCGCTACTTCGGCGAAGTGTCGCTGCGCCGCTCCATCGGATTCATGCTTGTGGAGACCGGCGCATCAACCGATTTTCAGGGTGGATACGGCTTCCGCGTGCAGGCCATCGGCCAAATCGGCAAAAATAACATCCGCGCGGAGAGTTTTTGGGTGACGGGCGGCTATCGCTCCGACCGCTATGGCCGATCTTTGCGCGGTGAACATCGCCTCGGCTTCGACCGCAACATCACAATCGGCGGCGATGAAGTGCCGTTACACTTGGAGGCCGCTTATCTGCAATATGTCGGCGGGCAAAGCAGCATCCGCGTCGATGGCCGCGCCACCTTTGGCGTTGGACCAATGAGCGTCACCGCTAATGTGGGTTGGCAACGGCTCGTCACCGGCGGGTTTTCCGGATACGCCCGCGATGAATTGGATGGCAGCGTGCGGGTGTCCGGCCGATGGGGCAAGGTCCGCCTGCGCGGCGAGACCAATTTCCGTGTCGTGCCCTCGCTCGAACTACGCGAGACCAGCCTGATTGCCGAATGGCAGCATAATGAGCGCGACAGCTTCAGAATCCAGACCGCTTATGACGCACGGGGCGACCGCGCACGGTTGGGCTTGTCCTACATCCGGCAATTTGAGCCGGTGGCGGTCAGCGGCACTTTTGAAGTCGCAACAGATGGCGCCTTTGCATTCGGTGTGACCGCGAATTTCAGCCTAGGCCCGAAACCGGACGGCGGATTTAGCGTGTCTTCACAACGCCTGGCCGCCAATGGCCGCGCCGAAGCACTTGTTTTTTATGATGAAAATGGCGACGGACAGCGGCAAGCGGGTGAGCCTATCGAAAAACAAGTCACCGTCGTTGCGGGCACCGCGCAATTTGCCGAAACCGATGACAAGGGCCGTGCCGAGGTGCAAGGACTCACTCCCTTCCGGCCCATATTGATCGGTATCGACGCCGGCAGCCTGCCCGATCCGTTTGTGCAGCCCGCTGGCCCCGGCCTGGTCATCACCCCGCGCCCCGGGGTTGCGACGATCATCGAACTCCCCCTTGTCGCGGCGGGTGAAGTGGATGGGACATTGATGGCCGAGGGTGGACGCGCACTGTCGGGGGTAAAATTGGAGCTGCTCGACAAAGCCGACCGCGTGATTGCGACCACATTGAGTGAATTTGACGGCTTCTTCTTGTTTGAGAAAGTCCCTTATGGCCAATACCGCCTGCGCATCGGGGCGGAATCGGCGGCGGTGTTGGACCTCGACCCGCAATTGGAGAAGCCTGCGCTAGTGGGCCGCGACACCCCGACAGCCAGTCTGGGCATAGTGGCGGCAAGGCGGCAAAAGCGCGAAGACGTCGCAAATACGTCGGATTAAAGCACTTTTCGAACGGAGTGGAACACGAAGTGGCTCGGAAAAATGCGGCAGACCAATAATTTAGAGCGATTGAGCTGATTCACTCAGCTCACAAACCGCTCTAAGCTGGCTACACCATCACGCGCAATCGTTTTTGTCGCGATGTTGCGCCCTGTTCCAACACGATGCGCGATTTCGCTATGCCCAGTTCCATGGCGAGATACGCCACCAACCCCTTATTCGCCGCGCCGTCCACGGCCTTGGCCCGCAAACGGACGAGGAGGACCGGACGACCGTTCACGTCCATACCAGACGCCACGCAATCCCGATCTGCGCCGGGCGTGACCTTCACATATAGCGCGCCATCGGCGGCGATATGGGCGGCGATGAGGCTTTGGGGTTCGATGTCGTCCATGCTGTGTCATGCGGCGATGGCGGCGCATCGCGCAAGAAAAAAGGGCGCGTCGGAAGTATCCAACGCGCCCTGTTTTAGACTTAAGCGGGCTAAGCCCTATTCATCGCCGTTGCGCGACCGGCTGCCCTGTGGCCGCGCGGAGCCATTGCGGCTGGGTGCTGGGCGGGCC
>JBGSSR010000093.1:0-7757 GCA_041736905.1 Sphingomonadaceae bacterium
GGCCTGCGCCGCGCCGGGGTTCCGGACCGAGGTGTCGCGCTTTAACGCACTGCCCGCGCAAGCGGCCGTGCAGGGGCAGACGTTTTTCATCACCTCCGATGACCCGAAACTGGCCGGTGGCATCGAATTTGGCCAATATGCCAATATGCTGGGCGAAGAAATGGTGGCCGAAGGTTTCATCCCCGCGGCCAGCGCGGATAGCGCCGACCTGATCGTCCACATGGGCTATACCATCGACAAGGGTGAGGCGAAATTATACCGCGATTATGACCCTTTCTATTTTGGCGGAGGCTATGGCTTTGGCGGCTATCCCGGCTATTATGGCCGCCGCCACAGCCGCATGCGGTTCATGTACGGGTGGAATGATCCATGGCTGTTCGGCCCATCGCGGGTCGAATCGATGACCATCTATACCACACAATTGGATGTCCGCATCGACCGCCGCGTCGATGACCAACGCCTGTTCGAAGGCAAGGCGATGGCGCGTAGCAACACCAACAACTTGACCAAAGTCGTGCCCAATCTGGTCGCGGCGATGTTCACGGATTTCCCCGGCAACAATGGTGAAACGGTCAAGATTACCGTGATGCCGGACCGCAAATAAAAGCGTTCAGCTTTGTGGGGCGCCCCTTTGCCCCGCACACAGAAGGGCGGCATTCCAACCGGAACGCCGCCCTTTTTCGTGCCTTTGTTCGTGGGATCAATATCCCATCAAACTCAACGCTTCTTTCCGGCTGCGCGGGTCGTCTAGGAAACATCCCAGCAACCGGCTTGTCACCATGCCGACTCCGGGCGTGCGCACGCCGCGACCGGTCATGCATCCGTGCTGCGCCTGAATGACAACCGCCACGCCGTGCGGGTGCAAATTATCCCAAATGCATTGCGCAACCTCGGCGGTCAGGCGCTCTTGCACCTGCAACCGCGCGGCATAGCCATGCAGAACGCGGGCGAGTTTCGATATGCCGACCACGCGATCCTTGGGCATATAGGCGATGCTGGCGGTGCCGGTAATCGGCGCCATATGGTGTTCGCAATGCGATTGGAACGGAATGTCTTTTAAGAGGACCAGCTCGTCATAGCCGCCAACCTCGGCAAAGGTGCGTTCCAAATGGCGGGCGGGGTCCTCCATATAGCCGCGGCAAATTTCCTTCCACGCACGGCCGACGCGGCGCGGGGTGTCAACCAATCCCTCGCGCGTCGGGTCGTCACCGGCCCAGCGGAGCAGGGTGCGGATGGCGTCCTGCACCTCATCGGGCACGTCCATCTTAAAGGGATCTTGAATGATATTTAGGTTGTGGTCATGATCATGATCATGATCGTCGTGTCCGCAGCTCATGGCGAAATGTCCCCTGTTTAGGGGTGGCGAGGCAACCCCATTGTTTTGTTACTACAACGATATGGGCCGCGTCCACACCCTTGCCAAGGGCGAAAGCCGTGACCTGCCCTAAAGTCACTAATAATCACCGCGATTTATCACACATTGCGCACTTATCGAATTTATCGATTAACGCCATTGAGCATACTCATTTGACCTAGGGCAATGCAAAGCCCACTTCGCACCTGCACAATAAAGCGCATAAGCGTAACAACTCTCTCAACCCACCAAAGGAGACTACCCATGGGAATCATCGGTTCCACGATTAAGCCGTTCGTGGCGCAAGCCTATTATCAGGGCAAATTTGTCGAAGTATCGGACGCCGATACGCGCGGCAAATGGGCCGTATTCTTCTTCTACCCAGCCGATTTCACCTTCGTTTGTCCAACCGAATTGGAAGATTTGGCCGACCAGTATGAATTGCTGCAATCGATGGGCGTCGAAGTGTACGCCGTGTCCACCGACACGCATTTCAGCCACAAGGCATGGCATGACAGCTCGCCCGCGATTGGCAAAATCAACTATTATATGTTGGGCGACCAAAACCACTTCATCTCCAACGGATTCAACGTGCTGCGCGAAGGCCAAGGCCTGGCCGACCGTGCGACCTTCGTTGTTGACCCCGATGGCGTGATTCAAGTGATGGAAATCACCTGCGAAGGCGTCGGCCGCAATGCCGAGGAACTGGTCCGCAAGATTAAGGCCGCCGTGTACGTGCGCGAACACCCCGGCCAAGTCTGCCCCGCGAAGTGGGAAGAAGGCGAAGACACGCTGGCCCCTTCGATTGATTTGGTCGGCAAGATTTAATCTAAGCCCACACCCAAAACGCCGCGCCCCCTTTCCCCCCCCCCTTCTCTGGCGAGAGAGGGGGCGACCGGCCCCTATTTCATCCTCTCCCAAGGACACACGCCATGTTAGACGCCAATGCAAAGGCCCAAGTAAAGGCCTATCTCGCCAATCTGCGCCGCCCGATTGCGTTGGTGCTGACCAGTGGCAGCGCCCCCAAATCCGCCGATTTGCTCGCGCTGGCGAACGATGTCGCGGCGCAATCGGACAAGGTGTCGCTCCGCACCGACGGCAACGCCCCGCGCACGCCGACGATGACGATCACTGCCAATGACGGAGCCGCCGAAGCCAATTTCGCGGGCCTGCCGATGGGGCATGAGTTCACCTCACTGATCCTCGCGCTGCTGCACGTCGGCGGCCACCCGCCCAAGGAAGAGGCCGATTTGCTCGATGCCGTGCGCGCGCTGGACGTGCCGCTGCATTTTGAGACGTTCTTCTCGCTTAGCTGCCAGAATTGCCCCGATGTGGTGCAGGCGCTGAACATCATGGCCGCGCTGAACCCGCGCATCACGCACACCGCGATTGACGGCGCGCTCTTCCAAGAGGAAGTCGATGCGCGCAAGATTATGGCCGTACCGATGGTGTTCCTGAACGGCGAATTGTTCGGCCAAGGGCGCATGACGCTGGCCGAAATCGTTGCCAAGTTGGATACTGGCGCGGTCGCCCGTGCCGCTGAGAAAATCGCCGCCAAGGACGCGTTTGACGTGTTGGTCGTCGGCGGCGGACCCGCTGGCGCCGCCGCCGCGATTTATGCCGCGCGTAAGGGTATCCGCACCGGCGTCGTTGCCGAACGCTTTGGCGGGCAAGTGCTCGACACCATGGGCATCGAAAACTTCATCTCCGTCGCCCATACCGAGGGGCCAAAACTGGTCGCGCAATTGGAGCAACATGTCCGCGATTACGACGTGGACATCATGAATTTACAAACCGCGAGCGCCCTCATCCCCGCCGGAGCCGACGGCCTGCACACGGTGCAATTGGCCAGCGGCGCTTCGCTAAAAGCCAAAACGGTGATCCTCTCCACCGGCGCACGCTGGCGGCAGATGGGCGTGCCGGGTGAGGACAAATACCGCAACAAGGGCGTCGCCTATTGCCCGCACTGCGACGGGCCGTTGTTCAAGGGCAAGCGCACCGCCGTCATCGGCGGCGGCAACAGCGGCGTGGAAGCGGCGATTGACCTCGCCGGTATCGTCGCGCACGTGACGTTGGTCGAATTCGACACAGCTTTGCGCGCCGATGCGGTGTTGCAAACGAAGCTGCGCAGCCTGCCCAATGTCACCATATTGACCAACGCGCTGTCCACCGAAGTGTTGGGCGATGGCGGCAAAGTCACCGGCCTCGTCTATCAAGACCGCGCGAGCGGCGAGAGCCATACGGTCGAGTTGGAAGGCATTTTCGTGCAAATCGGGCTGGTCCCGAACACGGAATTCCTGTCCGACACCCTCGCCCTTTCGGGTCGCGGCGAGGTTGAGGTGGACGCCAAAGGCGCCACCAACATCGCGGGCGTCTTTGCCGCTGGGGACTGCACGACGGTGCCCTATAAGCAGATTATTATTGCCATGGGCGAAGGGTCAAAGGCGGCGTTGAGCGCGTTTGATTATATGATCCGCTTGGCGCCGGTGGAGGCGAAGGACATGGTGGCGGCTTAGGCCAATAGCCCCTCCTCATAAGAGGAGGGGTTGGGGTGGTGTAGCAACGTTGCGTGGAAAGCGGCGTTGCGTTTGCACCACCCCGCTGCGACTAACAGGCAAGCCTGTAAGTCTCACTGCCCCTCCTCTAAAGAGGAGGGGGTAAGTTCACCCCCACACGTCCGGCACGCTGGGTCCTTGGGCAGATTAATGGTCCGCATCGACGGCTTAAGCCCGTCGAAAATGTGGATTTTGCCCGCCTGAGGCTCCCCAAAACCCGTCACCACGCGCACGGCCTCCGCCGCTGCAAAGCTGCCCATCAGGCCGCAGAGTGCGCCCAAAACGCCCTGTTCGGCGCAGGTGTCGCATTCGTCGGGATCATGCGCGTCGCCGACGAAGCAGCGGTAGCAGGGGGCGTCCTTTGCCCGCGAGTCATAGGTCGCCATTTGCCCCTGAAACTGCGCAATCGCGGCGCTGACCAGCGGGATTTGCGTGGCGTGACAATGGTCGGCGACGATGAGCCGCGTGGTGAAGGTGTCGCTGCCGTCCACCACCACATCGACGCCCGCGATGAGGTCGGCCACATTATCGGCGGTAATCCGCGCCGACACTGGCGTCACTACACAATCTGGGGCGAGGTCGGACAGCCGTTCCGCCACCACCTCCACCTTCGCGCGGCCAATGTCGGCGGGCGAAAATAATATTTGCCGTTGCAGGTTGGAGAGGCTCACTACGTCATCATCGACCACGGTAATCCGCCCCACGCCAGCGGCGGCGAGATATTGCAGTGCGGGGCATCCTATCCCGCCCGCACCGACGCACAGCACATGCGCGGCCAGCAATTTCTGCTGCCCAACGCCGCCGATATGCGGCAGGATGATGTGCCGCGCATAGAGGTCGAGTTGATGGTCGGTCAGCGCCATCTAAACGCCCGTCGAGCCGAACCCGCCGCTGCCCCGCGCAGTGTCGTCCAGCGCCGCTACCTCCACCATCACCCCGCGCATCACCGGCGCGATGACGATTTGTGCGATGCGGTCGCCGACTTCGATAGCGAAGGATTTCTCGCCCAAATTGGCCAAAATCACCTTCACCTCACCGCGATAATCGCTGTCGATGGTGCCCGGCGTGTTCAGGCACGTGATGCCGTGTTTCAACGCGAGGCCCGACCGTGGCCGCACCTGCACCTCATAGCCTTCTGGGATAGCGAACGCCAATCCCGTCGCGACCGCGTGGCGCTTTCCGGGCAGGATGGTGACGGCCTCGGCGGCGCAAATGTCCATCCCCGCCGCGCCGTCGGTGGCATAGGCGGGCATCGGCACATCCGCGCCGTGTTCGAGGCGCATGACCTGAATATTTGCGGTGTTAGAGGGCATTGGCGATGGTCTCCATCAGTTTGCGCGCCACCTTATCCTTCGGCATTTCGGGCCAGCTTTCGACGCCGCCGCCGGTTTCCGGGCTGCGCACGATATGCACCGCATTGGCGTCCCCGCCCATCACGTCTCCAGACACATCATTGGCGACAATCCAATCGCATCCTTTTTTGGCAAGCTTCGCCTGCGCGTGCTCCACTACCCGCTCCGTCTCGGCGGCGAACCCGATGAGCAGGCGGGGGCGGTGCGCGGATTTCGCCACGGTAGCGAGGATATCGGGGTTTTCGGCCAGCGCCAGCGGGGGCAGAGCAGTCCCATCCTTCTTCATCTTCTGCGAAGCCTCATCGGCGGCGCGCCAATCGGCGACGGCGGCGACCATGCTCGCGACATCCGCCGGTAAAGCCGCCTCCACCGCCGCCAACATCTCGCGCGCGCTTTCCACATCGTGACGCACAACACCGGCGGGAGTGGGCAGGTTGACAGGGCCAGCGATTAGCGTCACCTCCGCCCCCAATTCCGCCGCCGCCGCCGCGATTGCAAAGCCTTGGCGGCCCGATGAGCGGTTGGCGATGTAGCGCACGGGGTCGATGGGTTCATGCGTGGGCCCAGCGGTGACGAGCACGCGCTTGCCATAGAGGGGCCTATGGTTATCCTCGGCAAAGGCGGGTTGGTCGTCCAACGTTCCGGCGGCGGGCACAGTCGAGGGCGAGCGCCCCTGCGCCAATGCCTCCTGATATTCCACCCCCAAAGCCGCACAAATCCGCGCGGCAATCTCCGGCGGTTCGGGCAAGCGGCCGGGGCCAAACTCGCCACACGCCATCGCGCCCTCATCGGGTTGCATGATGGTCACGCCGTCGGCGGCCAGCGTGGCAAGGTTGCGTTGGGTGGCAGCATGGTTCCACATCCGCACATTCATCGCGGGCACGGCCAACACCGGCTTATCGGTGGCGAGCAGCAAAGTAGTCGCCAAATCGTCCGCAATCCCCGCCGCCATTTTGGCGAGGATATTGGCGGTGGCGGGGCACACCACGACGAGGTCGGCCTGGCGGGAGAGTTGGATATGCCCAATCTCCCGCTCGTCTTTCAGGTCGAACAAATGCCCATAGACATGGTCCTCCGTCATCACGCTAAGCGAGAGTGGCGTCACAAATTCGGCGGCGCTTTTTGTCATCACCGCGCGCACGGCGATGGAGTGGCGGCGCAAAATGCGGACCAGCTCCAGCGACTTATACGCCGCAATGCCGCCGGACACGATGAGGAGGATGCGGGGTTGGGAAATAGGCTCAATCATGCGTCCTGCTTACCCCCGCGTGCGGGGCGTGTCGAGGGCGAAGGGGTAAGAGGTACAATTACCAGACCTTCCCAAAGCCCAGAATCACGGCGTGGTGAATTATTGTAAAATTGCCTTGCGTTTAGAATATCGTTTCAGCACTCTAACAAAAATAGTCGCAGAATCCGCACCAGGGGGCTGTAGATATGATTCGGGATAATAAGCAGATTGTTCACGCGAGGGTTTTGGCCATAATCTCTATTTTGGGGTTGGGCGCGTGTTCGCAGTCGGCATATCATCCAGTCCCGGCGCCCCAACCGGTAACCCCCCCTGTTGTTTTGAATCCCCCCATTTATTTACCGACTGTCCCAACACTCCCATCCAACACAACGGTGACATGCGCGAATGGATGGGTTATTTATGGCACAAAGGAAGATTGCCCTGAAGGTGTGGCCGCCGTAAATGATGCAACTTTAACCCCTGAACTGGAAATATCCGCCTCTGCGCCGCACTTCAACGACAAAAATGCGCCAAGGCCGCAGGCACAGCCACCCGCCTCATCGCCCACTGCTCCCACCGGTGTGGACACGCAACAATACGGACTAATTTTTGCTTACGCCCCGCCCAAAATGACCCAAGGTGTTGCAACCATCGTCGATGCCAAAGCGGGCCCTTATGCAAAGGCAGCGGACATGCGACGGGAGATTCCGCGTGGAGCATTGCAAAATGAAGAAGCGTTTCTCATAAGTCCCGTGATTTGTGCCTATTTGGAGGACAAATGGTACACGATAATCCAAGACGCTAGGACATGTATTCCTTGGGATGGTAGCGAAAAACTAAATTGGCAATGGCTCATTCGGCCAGATGTTCCCCTCAAACAAATTTTCAAAGTCCGTTATTACTCTTGCCCACGAACCGATTTGGATTGGTGCGTCAAGCATAGCAAAGAAGATGGTCGTGGCAATGACACCAACAGCGTCGAAATTTATGTCGATGTTGCGGCCGCGAATAAGGAGAAACCTACAGCTAATTCAGTGCCTAAGGATGAGCCACATCCTATGCCGACGCCTCCAGAAAAAACGATTTGGGAAATTATCGGTATAATTACGGCCTTTATTTTGGCGATTACAGGTCTTTTGAAGGTCTGCTACGACTTTGTGAGCAAGAAACGTGCGGAGCGTGCGCAAAATATGGCGCAACCGCAACCCTAACCCGTCACCCCTCAACCCCACACCGTCATACCCGCGACCCCCGCCGCTGCGCCCAAG
>JBGSSR010000121.1:0-2661 GCA_041736905.1 Sphingomonadaceae bacterium
CGCGGCGTGTTCCGCATCACGCGCCACCCGATGATGTGGGGCTTTGCCTTGTGGGCGGTGGTCCATGTGTTGGTCGCGCCGCGCACGGAGGTTTTCATCCTATGCGGTGGATTGCTGTTCATGGCGCTGGCGGGGGCGGCGGGGCAGGACCGGAAGAAGCAAAAGCAACTGGGCGCCGATTGGCACCAATGGCAACGCGCGACCAGCTTTGTGCCGTTCGGCAATGGCGTGGTTAGCCCCGGTACGACATGGCTGCTCGCGGGAACGGCGTTTTGGCTGGTCGCGACCTACCTGCACCCGTTCGCCGGTGGGCCACCGGCGGGGATATTTGCCTATTTTTGAGGCGCCTCAGTCTCAAAATCCCCTTCACGCCGTGCCACGGTGCTGGTCACCGCCATGTCCATGGTGACGTTGCCAAGCGCGCGCAGGAACTCGGCAAAGGGCGGGATATCGCCCACTGGTGCCTGCCCAGCCAACGCGGCGCGAAACGCGGCGGCGCTGTCCACCGGCACGGGGAAAGCGGCGAGTAGGGCGGGGGTCAGGAACGCGGCAGCTATCGCGCTCATCCACAACAAGCTAAGCATCAGGATTAGCGCCCGCACCGTCGTCCGCCCCGCGCGTGCCATCGCGGCGGCCTTCACAATGCCGGTAATCAACAACGCGACAATCAGCGGGATGACCGTCATTTTCAGGCCATTGAGCCACATGTCGCCCACGACACCCGCCCACACGCCGATGCCCGGCATCGCCCGCTCCGCCAAGGGGCCAAGCAGCAAACCGGCGATTAGGGCCGCCAATACTATCAACGCCTGTTTGTTCATTGCCCGATACGTCCTTTATCGTTTCCCAACCTTTGCACGATATTACGCCGCATCGTAAAGCCAATTTGCATGGTCGCTGCCTTTGTCCTATGGCGGCGGCACTAAAGGTCGCTTGAGGGTGGATTTTTCCAAGAGGGGATTTTCGGTTTATGCGTAAATATTTCGGCACCGACGGCATAAGGGGGCGCACCAACACGGCCCCGATGACGCCGGAAATCGCGATGAAGGTCGGCCAGGCGGCGGGCGCGCATTTCCTGCGCGGGGATCATAAGCACCGCGTCGTGATCGGGAAAGACACGCGCTTGTCCGGTTATATGATGGAAAACGCGCTGGTCGCGGGTTTCACCAGTGTGGGCATGAATGTCGTGATGTTCGGCCCTATTCCGACCCCCGCCGTGGCGCTGCTCACCCGTTCCATGCGTGCCGATTTGGGCGTGATGATCTCGGCCAGCCACAATCCGTTTGAAGATAATGGCATCAAATTGTTCGGCCCCGATGGGTTCAAATTGTCCGACGCCGATGAACTCGCCATTGAGGCGGCGTTGCAAACCGACATCCCCTTGGCAGAGCCAAACGACATCGGCCGCGCGCGCCGGATTGAGGATGCGATTGGCCGCTATAATTTTGCGGTGAAAGCTAGCCTGCCCGAACATATCCGCCTCGACGGCCTGCACATCGCCCTCGATTGCGCGAACGGTGCGGCGTATAAGGTCGCACCGCAGGCGATTTGGGAGTTGGGCGCGAAGGTGTCCACTATTGGCGTGACGCCCGATGGCCGCAACATCAACGACCATTGCGGCTCCACCCATCCCGCCGCCTTGCAGGAATTGGTGCTGGCCACCGGCGCGGACATCGGCATTGCGCTGGACGGCGACGCCGACCGGCTGATCATCGTCGATGAGAAGGGCAAAGTCATCGACGGCGACCAGATTATGGCGCTGATCGCGACGCAAATGAGCCGCAACGGGTTGCTGACCGGCGATGGCATTTGCGCCACAGTGATGAGCAATTTGGGCCTCGAACGCTATCTCGCCAGCCAAAACCTCGACCTCCACCGTGCCAAGGTCGGCGACCGTTACGTCTTGGAACTGATGCGCGCAAAGGGATTGAATGTCGGCGGCGAGCAATCGGGGCATATGATCATGCTCGACCACGCGACCACCGGCGATGGCACGATTGCGGCGTTGCAAGTGCTGTCCGCCTTGGTCGATAGCGGGCGTCCGGCGAGCGAGTTGCTCAACATGTTTGAACCCGTGCCGCAACTCTTGAAAAACGTGCGCTTCTCCGGCGGCAAGCCGTTGGACGATGCCAAGGTGCAGGCAGTAATTGCCGAGGCCGAGGCCGAACTCACCGGCAAGGGCCGCCTCGTCATCCGGCCATCGGGCACTGAACCCGTCATCCGCGTGATGGCGGAGGGCGACGATGGGCAACAGGTCGAGCGCGTTGTCGACCGCATTTGCGACGCCGTGCAGGTGGCGGCTGCCTGATGCTAACGATGCACCCCGATTGCGAACGCTGCGGCGCGGACTTGCCCGCCGACAATGGCGGCGCGTTTATTTGCTCTTTCGAGTGCACCTTTTGCGCCGAATGTGCGGAGGATTTGGACGAAATTTGCCCCAATTGTGGCGGCGAATTGCTCGACCGACCCACGCGGCGTGGGGCGGCGTTGGCGAAACATCCCGCATCGACCGAACGTAAGCATAAGCCATGAAGCCGGCGCGCATTCTCATCATCGCGGGGTCCGATAGCGGCGGCGGCGCAGGGATTCAGGCGGATATAAAAACCGTCACCATGCTGGGTGGCTTCGCCATGACCGCGGTGACGGCGATTACGGAGCAAA
>JBGSSR010000143.1:0-4033 GCA_041736905.1 Sphingomonadaceae bacterium
CGTTGCGGCTGGCAAAGGAGGCGCGGGACCATCGCGTAGACCATCGTCGCCCGCGCCATCAATGGGTGCATTGGCCAGCGCCTCGACCTGCTCCGGCGTCAATTCATAAGGCCGCTTGGCCAGCGAGGGCACATCGCCATCCACCTGCCCCGCACAAGCGGACAGCAGCAGCGCAGCGGATAGGGCAAGAATGGGGGTGCGGCTTTTCATATCCCCTTCATAGATTCGCACGGGTTGAGCAACAAGCGAATATGCAATAGAAACTCCGCACGCCGCCAAAAAGCGCCGCATTTTGCGCGCCAAGCGTATTGACAGCGCGCGCCCTTTCGCTTATCCGCCCCACTTCCAACGCGAATCCGGCGACGGCTTTGAGTGTTTCCTTTTGGGGAAACGGCGGAAAAAATCCATTGAAAGGGCGGTTTTGTGCCGCTCAACAGAAAAAGAGACAGACCATGTTCGCTATCGTGCGCACGGGCGGAAAGCAATATCGCGTTGCCGCCGGAGATAAAATCGCAGTCGAAAAGCTGCCCGGTGAAGCTGGCGATAAAGTATCGCTCGGCGATATCCTGTTGGCTGGCAATGCCGACGGTATCCAAGATTCCGCCAAGCTGACCGTTTCTGCCGAAATCATCGCGCAAGAAAAAAGCGACAAGGTGACTGTTTTCAAAAAACGTCGTCGTCATAACTATCGCCGTAAACAAGGCCATCGTCAGCAAATCACATTGCTGCGCATCTTGGCCGTTGGTGGCGAAGAAAAGGCGAAAAAAGCTCCTGCCAAAAAAGCAGAAGCAGCCGACGAAGCAGCGGCGTAAGCCGCACATTATTCCGGCCACACCCCATGATTTTGGGCGGTCCAACACGATAAAGAAGGTTTTTGAGCCATGGCACATAAAAAAGCTGGTGGTAGTTCACGCAACGGTCGCGATTCAGCGGGCCGCCGCCTCGGCGTGAAAAAGTTCGGTGGTCAGCACGTGATCGGCGGCAACATCATTATCCGTCAACGCGGCACAAAAATTTACCCAGGTGCCAATGTTGGCATCGGTAAAGACCACACGTTGTTTGCTTTGGAAGAAGGCGCCGTGCGCTTTCACTCCGGCAAACTCGGCCGCAAATATGTGTCGGTCGATATGGTGGCCTTGGCCGCCGAATAATCGGACAACCGAACGGGTTGTCCCAATGGGATGACCCGGAACTGGTCAAGGGCAAACGCTCAAACACCAATTCAAACGCAGGGAGGCGGGTCAACCCGGCTCCCTTTTGTTTTGCGTAAAATTCTCTCTGCATCATTTGGCCCTTTTTGTCGCAATGCCGTCATGAATTCCATGTAGGCGCGGCGAAACCAGAGGGGCTGGCCGGGCGTTGTTGCCCATAATGCACAAGAGAGGACGACCATGTTTCACCGTACCGAGCGCCTTTTGCTCCGCCCCTTTTGGCCCGAGGACGCGTCCGCTGTCCTTGCCGGCATCAACAATCCGCTGATCCTGAAGCATCTGTCCTCACCGCCCTGCCCTTATGGTCTGGCGGATGCGCAGACATTTTGCGCATTGCCGTTTGATGACCATCTGCCCAATTTCGCCATGATCCGCCGGACTCGCGGTGTGCCGGAACTCATCGGCTCGATCGGCCTTGGCCGGTTGGGCGATGACGCGCCTTACGAAGGGGCCATCCAAATCGGCTATTGGCTCGACCAACGCCATTGGGGTTTGGGCTACGCCAGTGAAGCGGCGCGCGCCGTCCTGCAAATCGCCGCCGCCATCGGCCATCGGCAAATCATCGGTCGCCACTTTGTCGACAACTCGGCATCCGGCCGCGTGCTCACCAAAATCGGCTTTCGGCCCACCGGCCGCACTTTGCCCCTACAAAGCAAAGCGCGTTCGGCACCGGCGGCAGCGCATGAGTTGGTGTGCCATCTGGACGCGCTATCCGATCCGTCCGATGGCCCCGATGCCGATGTGGCGCGCGTGATGTATTATGACAGCATTGAGTGTGCCCCATTGGCCGCATAAAGTTTTTTTACGTCACGCGCGGCCCCTACCGCCATTGACGCGATGGCCCTTAATGTGGTTTTACATGCGCTTACCGCTCCATTTCGTGAGCGGAGGGGTAGGGTTATGGCGCAACTATTAACGACAAAGCGGCGCACACGCCTATCGCCAGAGGAAAGCCGGTCGGCCGCCTTGGATGCGGCGCGATTGTTGCTCATCGATGCCGGACCGCAGGCCGTGACGTTGAAAGCCGTCGGCGCGAAAATCGGGCGCACGCACGCCAATCTGCTGCATCATTTCGGCAGCGCGTCGGAATTGCAAAAGGCATTGGCGGCGCATATTTGCGCGCGGATTACCGGCATCATTGCCGACACTGTGGCGCAATTTTACAAGGGCCAAACCGCCGAGGAAACCGCACGGCAAGTCACCAATTTGACCTTTGACGCCTTCGACCAAGAGGGCGCGGGCGCGTTGGCGACGTGGATGATTCAATCGGGGGAGGAGGACGCGCTTGCCCCGATTGTGGAGGCGATTACCGACCTTGTGCAGCAATTGTACACGCGCAAGCCCACCGACGATGGCTTGTCCGCCATTACGTTGAAATTGGTGCTGTTGGCGCTGGGCGATTCGATGATTGGGGCGCAGTTGAGTGGGTCATTGGGCTTGCCGCGCAACATTGCCCGCGAAATGGGCACGGCGTTGCTTATCCGCCATTTTCAGGAACTTAAGCTGGGCGATCAAGCGGCCCGTTAGCGCGATTAAAGCCAACCATTCGCCTTATACCAGCGCACAGTGTCGCGGATGCCATCGGGCGTTGCGATGCGCGGTTGCCATAGGGATTCGGGCGGGCGCGCGGCGGCGCTGACCACCCAATCGGGATGCGAGAGATAGGCGGCGCGGTCGCGGGTTAGCTTGGCCTTTGCCCCACGCATACTTTCATCGGCCCACGCGGCGGCGGCAAGCAGGCCAGCCGGTAGGTTGAACGCGAGGACACTGTGCCCCATCGCATCGCCGATCATGTGGGCAAATTCGATATGGCTCCAGCCTAGCGCCGTGCCATCATCCGGTTCATAGACTTGGCCCAACGACACACCCGAATCCTGCGCCACCGCGACTAGCAAATCGGCGAGGTCATAGACATGGATCAGCGACACGCGGCCCTTGGGCGGCATCGGCGCAATGCGGAATTTCGCGATGCGATAGCTGTCCAGCATTTCGGTGTCGCCAGGGCCATAGACGCCGGGCGGGCGGATGACGGTCCAGTTCATGGAGCTGGCGCGGACCAAAGCCTCACCACGTTCCTTGCTGTCGCCGTATAGGGAAAGCGCTGGTTCGCGGGCGCTCAATGAGGAGACATGGACAAAGCGGCGCACCCCTGCCCCCTCGGCGGCGGCCAACACATTTGCGGTGCCGGTGACATTGGCGGCGTCAAAGCCTGCCTTATCCGGCGCGTTGACCACGCCCGCGATGTGCAGAACCGCGTCCGCTCCGGCGCATAATTCGCTGAGCGCATCGTTGTCACCAAGACCGCCCTGCACCCACGTCACGCCGGTTTGCGCCGGTTGCGGTCGGCGGGTGAGTGCGCGGACCATATGCCCTGCCCCCACCAACACCCGCAATATCGCGCCGCCGACGAAGCCGGTTGCGCCGGTGATGGAGATGATCATAGCAATACCATTTGGTCGCGGTGAATCAATGCACTGCGCGGGGCGTAGCCGAGGATGGCGGCAACGTCATCCTTCCGCCGCCCGATGATCGCCCGCGCTTCATCCGCGTTATATTCGCTCAGCCCGCGCGCAATCGCGACGCCATCGGGATCGAGGATATCGACGACATCGCCGCGCGCGAAGGTGCCGTCCACGGCGGTGACGCCAGCGGGAAGCAAGCTGCTCCCCCGCCCCAATGCGCCCACCGCGCCCGCGTCCACCGTGACGCTACCCGCCGCTGATTGCCGTGCGCCAAGCCAGCTTTTGCGAGCGTTTTCGGCGCGTTGGGGATGAAACAATGTCCCCCGCGCGCCGCCTTCCCATGCCGTCAGTGGCGCGGTG
>JBGSSR010000104.1:0-8115 GCA_041736905.1 Sphingomonadaceae bacterium
CGCTGCGGTTACCGTCGCCGCCGGAGTGGCCGGTGCCCTCTACATGCGCAATCGCAAGCAGAATGAGGCGAATGCCGCGGCGCAAGCTGCTGCGGATGAAGCGGCTCCGTCCGATGATATAACCCCCGACGATCAAGCTTAACCCCCGTTACGAAAGGTCTCCCCCATGTCGAAACTATCCGATAGTCTGAAAGACAACGCCGCGCGATTGAAAGACAACGCCCACGACCTGACCGACAAGGCAAGCGAGCGTCTGTCCGCCGCAAAGGATAGCGCGCGCGAATTGGCAGGCAATGCCAAAGAGCGTGGCGGTGAACTGGTTGCCACTGGCCGCGAAAAAGTCTCGCACGGTGTCGATGTCACGCGTGAAAAGGCGCATGTAGCCGCCGAAAAGGGCAAAGAGACGTTTGAGAATAATCCTCTCGCCGTCGTCGCGGGCGGCCTGGTGCTTGGCGCAGTCGTCGCGGCCCTCCTGCCCACGTCGGAGCGTGAGCGCACGAAATTGGGCGGCGCGGGTTCGAAGTTGAAAGACAAAGTCAAAACCGCCGCGTCTGCCGCCAAAGAAACGGCGTCCTCCAAGATGCAGGAAAGTGGCCTGAATGCCGACGCTTTGAAGGGCCAAATCGGCGATTTGGTTGGCAAGGGCCTCGACATTTTGAGAGAGGCCAGCAAAGCGGCAAGCGACGCCGCGAAGAAATAGCCCCATTTCGCACACCTATAATACCAAGGTAAATGCATCGCCCCTTGAACGGGGCGGTGCTTTTTTCTATTGCGGGCCATCGCCGTCACGATGGGCGGCTCAAAATAATAGTCCCCTCCCCTTATATGAGGTCCGCAATGCAAAAATTACATTTGGTTTTCGGTGGCCGCGTCACCGACCCGCAAACACTGGAATTCGCCAATCTTGATGAAATCGATTTGGTCGGTCTTTACGACAATTTTGCCGATGCCGAGGAAGCATGGCGTGGCCGCGCACAACGCACGGTCGATGATGCCGAAATGAAATATGTGGTCGTCCACCTGCACAAATTGTTGCAGCCGGAATAAACCGCTCTATCGCCGCCGCTGCACAGCCCCATGGTTTTGCAGCGGCGTCGCGAGAAAAAGACCCGCGATAAACCCGCCCATGTGCGCGAATATGGCGATCCCGCCGGCGCTGCCGGTCAAGAAGTAGAGCGCGAAGTTGATAAACGCCCACAGCGCTAGCAATTGCAAACGCCGCACCCAATAAGGTTGGATCGGCCCCATAGATTTTGCCCATGGTTTGGAATAATAAAGCATATAAGCAGCAAAGACCGCCGCGCTTGCGCCGCTTGCGCCAATGGTCGTGGCAATATCCGACGGATCGGCGAAAAACTGCGCCAAAGCTGCTGCATAGGCGCCAACCAATAGCAAAATCGCGAGGCCCCACCCGCCAATGCGGCCTTCGACAAATCGGCCAGTGAACAGTAGGATGATCATGTTAAACGCAACGTGACTGAACCCGCCGTGCACGAATGCCGACCCTATCGGGCGGAGCAGCACAGCGTCGGCAACGGCCAATATGTCGCCCGATGCGAACGCTTGCCCTACCAGCGCGGGAACAAACCCCAAATGCGCAATCGCACTCTCGTTCAGCCCCGTCACCCACAGCGCGGCCCAGATCAGCAGATTGCTGACCACCAAAAAATCGGTGACTGGGCCACGTGGGACTTGCATCAGATGAATTCGATTTTTTGAACCAGATAATATTTGTCGCCCGATGGCACGGTGAGTTCAACCTCATCCTCCGCCTCGCGACCGATGAGTGCACGGCCCAATGGGCTGTTGAAGCTGATTTTGCCGGCCTTGGCATCGGCCTCGGCCTCACCAACCAGTTGATAGCGCACCGGCTTTTCGTCGTCGTCTAGCAACGTCACAGTTGCGCCAAACACGATTTTGCTGCCCGATAACGTGGTCGGGTCGATGATTTGCGCGCGGGACAATTTGTCCTCAATATCGCCGATGGTGGCCTCAACCTGGCCCTGACGTTCCTTGGCCGCGTGATATTCCGCATTTTCCGAAAGGTCGCCATGGGCGCGCGCTTCCTCAATGGCATCAACGATGACCGGACGCTCCGCCTTCAGCTTTTTCAATTCCGCGTTCAGCTTTTCATAGCCCTCCATCAGCATCGGATATTTTTCGTGGCTTGCCATTATCTATCTCTTTTCATTAACAAAAATTCTTAGGTGCGGGAGGGCCATTGCCCACCCACAAACCATTGGTCGCGGTGTTCGGGAGATTACTGCGAGGCTCTATAATAATCCTGAAGTGAACGAACTTCAAGCGGTGCCGACTGTAACGCCTCAATTCCGTCCATCGTCGCCACCGAAGCAGCAGCGGTGGTGAAATAGGGCACCTTCCCATTCAATGCCGCCATACGGATGGATTGGCTGTCGCGCAGGCTTTGCCACCCCTCGGTCGTGTTGAAGATGAGCGCGATGTCGCCGTCCTTAATCTTATGCACGATATGGCGGCCACCCTCGGCCACTTTATTAACTTGCTCCACGGCAAGGCCCGCATCTTGCAGATATTTCGCGGTACCGCCGGTCGCGATCACGTGGAAGCCTAAGGCAAGCGCCTTTTCCACGGCGGGCAGGATGACGGGCTTGTCGGTATCTTTCACCGAGACGAATAGCGTCCCGCCATCGGGCAATTTGGTCCCCGCGCCGATTTGCGATTTGGCAAAGGCAGTGGCAAAATTGGTGTCGATACCCATGACTTCGCCGGTCGATTTCATTTCCGGCGACAGCACGGGGTCCACGCCGGGGAAACGGGCGAATGGGAACACCGCCTCCTTCACCGCGATGTGTTTGATGTCGAGGTTGATGGCGGGCAGGTCGGCCAGCTTCTCCCCCGCCATCACCCGCGCGGCGATTTTTGCGACAGGGATGCCGATGGCCTTCGCCACGAACGGCACGGTTCGCGATGCGCGTGGGTTGACCTCAATCAGGTAGACCAAGCCATCCTTCACCGCGAATTGCACGTTCATCAACCCGCGCACATTCAGGCCGAACGCCAACGCCTCGGCCTGTTTATGGATTTCGGCGATGATGTCGGCGGGCAAACTATACGGCGGCAGCGAACACGCGCTGTCCCCGCTATGTACGCCGGCTTCCTCAATATGTTGCAACACGCCCGCGACGACGACTTGGTCACCATCGCACAAAGCGTCCACATCAACCTCAATCGCATCGCGCAGATATTGGTCAATAAGCACAGGAGAGTCGCCCGACACCTGCACGGCGGTGGCGATATAATCGTCCAACTGCTGCGGCCCATCGACAATCTCCATTGCCCGCCCGCCCAGCACGTAGGATGGCCGGATGAGCACGGGATAGCCAATACGATCAGCGACGGCAATTGCCTCATCCCGGCTCCGCGCCATGCCGTTTTGCGGTTGCAGGAGGTTCAATTTATTGACCAACTTCGCAAACCGCTCCCGATCCTCTGCCAAGTCAATCGCGTCCGGCGATGTGCCAAGAATCGGGATGCCCGCATCCTCCAACCCCTGCGCCAATTTCAGCGGCGTCTGCCCGCCGAACTGCACTATGACTCCGACCAATTCGCCCGCCGATTGCTCCACGGCCAGGATTTCCAGCACGTCCTCAATCGTCAACGGCTCAAAATAGAGGCGGTTCGACGTGTCATAATCGGTGGACACGGTTTCGGGGTTGCAATTGACCATGATGGTCTCATAGCCTGCATCACCAAGCGCGAAACACGCGTGGCAGCAGCAGTAATCGAACTCAATCCCCTGCCCAATCCGGTTGGGCCCGCCGCCTAGGATAACGATTTTCCGGCGGTCGGACGGGTTCGCCTCATTCTCCGCCTCACCGAAACTAGGCGCCTCGTAAGTCGAATACATATAGGGCGTTTTCGCAGCAAACTCCGCCGCGCAGGTATCGATGCGTTTGTATACCGGGCGCACGCCCAGTTTGTGACGCAGCGCGCGCACTTCGCTCTCGGTCGTGGCACCCGCCATCGCGCGGATAGCCTCCCCGATCAGGCCCGATTTGCCCGCCAAGGTCCGGCCTACGCCGCCCGCGACATGGACGCTATCGACCGCCAAATTGGCCAGCCGATGGTCGGAGAAGCCCATGGCTTTAAGCCGCCGCAACCCATCGGCGTCCAATGGCAGACCGTTGGTTTCCACCTCTCGCTCGGCATCCAAAATTTCGCGGATGCGGTCGAGGAACCATGGGTCGTAATGCGTAATCGCGTGGATGTCCTCATTAGAGAACCCCTCGCGCATCGCCTGCGCTACCAAAAGCAAACGGTCGGGTGTGGCACGGGACAGCGCCGCCTTGATATCGTCGCGCGGCTTGCCCTCCAACTCCTTGACGCGGTTAAACCCGTCAAGGCCAGTTTCCAGCCCGCGCAGAGCCTTTTGCATGGATTCATGAATGTTGCGGCCAATCGCCATCACTTCGCCCACGGATTTCATAGCGGTGGAAAGGAGCGGCTCTGCCCCCTTGAATTTTTCGAAGGCAAAGCGCGGGATTTTGGTGACGACATAGTCAATCGTTGGCTCAAACGAGGCGGGCGTCGCCCCCGTAATATCGTTGGTGATTTCGTCCAACGTATAGCCCACCGCCAATTTCGCCGCGACCTTTGCAATCGGGAAGCCCGTCGCCTTCGACGCCAAGGCCGACGAGCGCGACACGCGGGGGTTCATTTCGATGACGACCAGGCGACCATCCTTCGGATTGACTGCGAACTGTACGTTCGAACCGCCTGTTTCTACACCGATTTCACGCAGCACCGCGATGCTTGCGTTGCGCATGATTTGATATTCTTTGTCCGTCAAAGTCAGCGCAGGGGCGACCGTGATGCTGTCGCCCGTGTGCACGCCCATCGGGTCCACATTCTCAATCGAGCATATGATGATGCAGTTATCGGCGCGGTCGCGCACGACCTCCATCTCATATTCTTTCCACCCGATCAGGCTTTCATCAATCAGGATTTGGCTGGTCGGCGATGCCTCCAATCCGGTTTTGACGTAGTGGAGGAATTCCTCCTTGTCATACGCCACGCCGCCGCCGGTGCCGCCCATGGTAAACGCCGGGCGGATAATCGCGGGCAGGCCGGTGTGGTCCAATGCGGCCATCGCCTCCTCCACCGTGGTCGCGATGGAGGCGCGCGGGCTTTCCAGACCGATTTTGTCCATCGAGGCGCGGAATTTTTCGCGGTCCTCGGCCTTGTCAATCGCCTCGGCATCCGCGCCGATCATGATGACATTGTGTTTTTCGAGCGTCCCATCCTGCGCCAAGGCCAGTGCGGTGTTCAACGCGGTTTGCCCGCCCATCGTGGGCAGGACGGCCATTTGCTCATCGGGATACGCCGCGCGTTCCTTCGCAATGATTTTCGCCACGATTTCGGGCGTAATCGGCTCCACATAGGTCGCATCCGCCATATCGGGGTCGGTCATAATCGTCGCAGGGTTGGAGTTGACGAGGATGATGCGATAGCCCTCCTCCTTCAACGCCTTACACGCCTGCGTCCCGCTATAGTCAAACTCACACGCCTGCCCGATTATGATAGGGCCAGCGCCGATGATGAGGATGGATTGGATGTCTGTACGTTTAGGCATTATTTATCCTGCCGCAAAAATGATTGTAAAAAGACTTAAAAGGAGACCAGTGATGCTAGTTATTCCTTGAAGCGTTGGCGACCTTATTAACCTCAAGATCTCGGGCCAAAGGGGATCTGGCGTCTCTACTAAAAGTTCGATTGCTTCTACGAGCGCCATCGCATTCGCAGTTTTCGAATTTGAAAGCCTAGCTGCTGAGATTTCATTTTTCAGTTCAGTTAATACATTCCGAATTTGAAGTCGCTGAGATTCAGATAGCTGAATCTCTCCTGTCCAGCCCGCGCTATCAGTCATTAGTGGCATTTTGCCACTTCGTACTACATCAATGCCTCTCGCTGTAGCTTGAAATAGCCGTCCTCCCGCCATCTGATAAGCCTGCCGGGTGATTATCAGTCCAGATGTTTCAAGGTCATCGGTCAAAGCCAGAATATACTGATTTGATTTCTCCAACCCAGTATTTCTACGGATGGTCGGGATTGTACAATAACGATCATCACCTTCTGAAATTCGATTTACAAGATATTGTAAAACCTGAAATTGGTCTGCTTCAGCGCTCACACCAATCCCCCCACAAACTTCTCAAAAAGATAGAAGCTATCCTGCGGTCCCGGGCTGGCTTCGGGGTGGTATTGCACGCTGAACGCGCGTTTGCCCGTCACTGACAACCCGCAGTTGCTGCCGTCGAACAGGCTCTTGTGCGTTTCCACCACGTTTGCGGACAGGGTTGCGGCATCCACCGCGAACCCGTGGTTCATGCTGGTGATTTCGACAAGGCCTTCGCTGTCGCCCCATTCGCCGCCGACGCGCTGCACCGGATGATTTGCGCCGCGATGCCCCTGATGCATTTTCATCGTCTTCGCGCCCGCCGCCAGCGCCAACAATTGGTGGCCAAGGCAGATGCCGAACAAGGGCACGTCCCGCTCCAACAACCCCTGAATAACCGGCACGGCATAGACGCCCGTCGCGGCGGGGTCGCCCGGGCCGTTGGACAGGAACACGCCCGCTGGCTCCAGCGCGAGGATCTCGTCCAGCGACGCGCTGGCCGGAACCACGGTCACTTTCGCGCCCGCACGGACGAGGTTGCGGAAGATATTATGCTTCGCGCCATAATCGATGGCGACGACATGCGGGGCCTTATCATCGGCGCGCTTGTGCGGGCTGTCAGCATAGCCCGCACCCAAAGTCCAACCGCCGCCGGTCCAATCGCCGGTCGCGGGACGGGTCACATTCTTGGCAAGGTCCAACCCCTCAAGGCCGCTCCAACCGCGCGCCATCGCGAGCAGCGCGTCCATATCAAACTGCCCCAAGGTATTATACGCAATCACCGCATTGGGCGCTCCGGCCTCCCGAATGCGGCGGGTCAGCGCGCGGGTATCGACGCCGCTAATCCCGATACGCCCCTGCGCGGCCATCCAGTCGTCAAACCGCTGCACATTGCGGAAATTCGACGGCGCGGTGACATCCTCCCGCACCACACAGCCCAAAGCGTGCGGCGCATCTGCCTCCACATCGTCCGCATTGGTGCCGACATTGCCGATGTGCGGGAAAGTGAAGGTAACAATCTGCCCCGCGTAACTGGGGTCGGTCATGATTTCCTGATAGCCGGTGATGGAGGTGTTGAAACACACCTCCCCCACCGCCGCGCCCTCTTTACCAAAGCCACGCCCCCAAATTGCCGTTCCATCGGCGAGCAAAAGAAGAGCGGTGGCTCCTTTGGGCGCGTTTTGGGGCGTGCTGGTCGGCATAATCGTGTCCTTAAGCGGGTCTGTTTTTGGGCGTTGTAAGCCTGACGATTGCGTCAGGCCAAACTTGTCGGGCACTATGCGGGAGGCGGCGCACGGTCAATCTAGCAAAAAAATTATTATGCGGCTATGCTCTTCCTTTATTCCCGAAAAGACGAGAAAAGGTGGAACGATGATTCGTGACGATTTGAAACGCGCCCAGATTGATGCGATGAAGGGTGGCGACAAGCCGCGCCTTGCCGCTGTCCGCCTTATTCTGGCGAAGGTGAAGGACCGCGACATCGAGTTGCGCACGGGCGAAGCGCCCGCCGATGACGACGCGAACCTGATCGACATCTTGCAGAAAATGGCGAAACAACGCCGCGAATCAATCAGCATGTTTGAAGCTGGCGGGCGCACAGAACTGGCCGAGCAGGAAAAATCCGAACTCGCCGTCATCAACGAATTCCTGCCCGCGCAAATGGATGAGGCAGAGACGGCCGCCGCTATCGAAGCCATCAAGGCCGACCTTGGCGCATCGACTGTGAAGGACATGGGCCGCGTGATGGCGGAATTGAAATCGCGCCACGGCACAGTTCTCGACATGAGCAAAGCCAGCGGTTTGGTGAAGGCCGCCTTGGCCTGACACCCGCGCACCTCACTCGAAATGGCCTTAACCCCGCAATGGATGGACGAACTGCGCAGCCGGATAACGCTATCTTCGTTAATCGGCCGCAGCATCCGTGTGCAAAAGGCGGGGCGGGAGTTTAAGGCGTGCTGCCC
>JBGSSR010000159.1:0-5333 GCA_041736905.1 Sphingomonadaceae bacterium
GGTGGCCACGACCCATTTTGCGGCGGCGGGCGCATGGGCGGCGGAGATCATGCCTCTGAATATGCCATTTGATTTCGGCCAGATTGCGCCGCGCATTATCGCCCGCGTTGTTTTCCCGTCGCTTATCGGGGCAACGCACGGCATTGATGCGGATGCCGCTGCCGCCGATATTGTCCCCTATATCGGCAAAATTGCGGGCTTTTCCAATGCCGATTTTTTGCCCTTGCCGGAACGGTGGATAGATGGGATTCATGGAGTCAACCGAGCGCCATCGGTGCGCCGATTGTGCGCTTTGGCGGCAAGGCTGGCACATGATGATGCGTTGAAACGGGGCGACACCATGATTGCGCGCGTTAGCGGGGTTGGTCCGATGAAGGATAATATTCGTGGCCTGTTTCCTGCCGCAATGGACACGACGACGATGGCATTGTCATGGTCGCTTTGGCTGCTTGCGCGTCATCCGGAGTGGCAGGACAAAGCGGCGGTAGAGGCCGGAGCAACGCCGGATTGCAACCTGAAAAACCTGCCTATCGCCCGCGCGGTGGTGCAGGAGGCGATGCGGCTTTATCCTCCCGCGCCTATCCTTGCGCGTTCAGTTTTGAAGCGGACTGAACTTGCTGGAATTTCATTGAAACCAGGGGCCACAGCGTTGGCCGCGATTTACGCTCTCCATCGACACCGCGACTATTGGGAGCATCCCGACGCGTTTATGCCAGAACGGTTTTTTGGCAAGACCGGTGTGCCCGACGCCTATTTGCCTTTTGGTGCGGGCGGGCGGATGTGCATTGCGGCGCAGTTCGCATTGGCAGAGGTTGCGGCAATTCTGTGCGTCATGGTGCGGTCGCTAAAGTTTGACGTGGCCGAACCGGAGCCTGAGGTCAGCCTGATTATAAGCTGCCGTTCTAAAACGGGTTGGCACGTGACCGCGTCGCCGCGGTCCTAACCCAACGCCCCCGCTTCGCCCAAACCGGCGGAATTATGGCGCAACGCCTTCAGCACCGTTTCCACGATATCGTCCGCCATCAATCCGGCCTCGGCATATTGGACGTCGGGGTTGTTGTGGTCCTGAAACACATCGGGCAGACGGAGGGTGCGGATTTTCAGGCCTGCGTCGGTCAATCCCTCGTCACTCGCCAAGGTCAGCACGTGCGCGCCAAGTCCGCCGATGGCGCCTTCTTCGATGGTCACGACAACCTCATGCGTCGCAATCAACCGGCGGATGAGCGCCTCGTCCAACGGCTTGGCGAAGCGCAGGTCGGCGATGCTCGTCGAAAGTCCCTTGGCCTCCAATGCGTCGGCGGCCTTTGTCGCCTCCGCAAGGCGGGTGCCGAGTGACAGGATCGCGACCTTGTTCCCTTCGCGCACCAAGCGGCCCTTGCCGATGTCCAGCTTTTCCAAGACGGTGGGCATCGTTACGCCGGTGCCGTTGCCGCGTGGGTAGCGCACGGCAATCGGGCCGTCGTCATATTCGGCGGCGGTGTAGGTCATGTGCGCCAACTCCGCCTCATCCGATGGGGCCATGACGACCATATTGGGCAGAGTGGCGAGATAGGTAATGTCGAAGCTGCCTGCATGGGTGCATCCATCCGCGCCGACAAGGCCAGCGCGGTCGATAGCAAAGCGCACGGGCAAATTCTGGATGGCCACATCATGCACGACTTGGTCATAGGCGCGTTGCAGGAAGGTGGAGTAAATCGCCGCGAATGGCCGCATCCCCTGCGCGGCGAGGCCAGCAGCGAAGGTCACGGCGTGTTGCTCAGCAATCCCCACATCGAACGAACGGTCGGGGTGGCGGGCGGCGAATTTATCAACGCCGGTGCCGCCGGGCATAGCGGCGGTTATGGCGCAAATGCGTGGGTCTTTGTCCGCCAAATCGGCCAAAGTTTCGCCAAACACGTTCTGATACGCGGGCGGGCCGCCCCCTGCGCCCTTGTCCTGCTTGCCGGTGATAACGTCGAATTTCGCGACGCCGTGATATTTGTCGGCAGCGGCCTCGGCAGGGGCATAACCCTTACCCTTTTGCGTGACGACGTGGATCAGGCACGGGCCTTCGGCGGCGTCGCGCACGTTTTCCAGCACGGGCACCAATTGGTCCATATTGTGCCCGTCGATGGGGCCGACGTAGTAGAAGCCCAATTCCTCAAACAACGTTCCGCCCATCGCCATACCGCGCGCGAATTCATCGGTTTTGCGGGCGACTTTCTGCAACGGGTCGGGGAATTTGCGTGCCAGACGCTTGGCCAAATCGCGGAGGCCAAGGAACTCGCGCGATGATACCAAGCGCGCCAAATAGGCGGACAACCCACCCACGGGCGGCGCAATCGACATGTCGTTGTCGTTCAGGATGACAATAAGGCGGTTGCCCGCGGCCTCCGCATTGTTCATCGCCTCATAGGCCATGCCCGCGCTCATCGATCCGTCGCCGATAACGGCAATGCCCTTGCCCGGCGTGCCCTTCATCTTGTTGGCGATGGCAAAGCCAAGGGCCGCGCTGATGCTGGTCGAGCTGTGTGCCGCGCCGAAGGGGTCGTATTCGCTTTCGCTGCGTTTTGTAAAGCCGGACAGGCCGCCGCCTTGACGGAGCGTGCGAATCCGGTCGCGCCGTCCGGTCAGGATTTTGTGTGGGTAGCATTGGTGGCCCACGTCCCAGACCAATTTATCCTCTGGCGTGTTGAATACATAATGAATCGCGGCGGTCAATTCGACGACGCCCAGCCCGCTGCCCAAATGGCCGCCGGTGACGCCCACGGCGCTAATCATTTCGGCGCGCAATTCATCGGCGAGTTGGCGCAGTTGCTTTGGCTCCAACTTGCGCAAGTCGGCGGGCACATTGACGGTGTCAAGCAAGGGTGTGTGGGGTTTGTCGGCCATCTTTTATACTCTCTTATAGCGTGCCGCTGGTCACGCGCGGCATTGGGCGCACTGGCCGGTTAATTCGATAATCGGGCGATTGGCGGTAAAGCCGACTGCGCCGCCTGCACCGCGCACATCGCTGGCAATACGGTCGTTGTCCACATGCGTCACTTGCCCGCAATCGTCACAAATCAGGAAGATGCAGTCGTGCACGCACCCCGGGTGGCTGTTGACGACAAAGGCGTTGGCGACCTCCACCCTTTTGGCGAGGTTGGTGGCGACGAACAGGTCGAGGATGCGGTAAATGGAGTTCGGCGCAATCCGCTTGCCGCGCGCGGTGCTAACCTTATCGGCAATGTCGTAGGCGGACGCCGGTTTGGTGAACCCCGCCAATACGTCAAAGACGACGGCGCGCATATCGGTCCACCGCTCTCCCTTTTCGGCCAGAACATTGCGGGCAAGCGCCGAAAGCTCAGCACCGTGGTGATGATGCGCGGACCCATCATGGTGCATGTGCGACCCATCGGCATAGGTTCGTTCGGTGGTAAGCTGGCCTTCATCCATTGGTGCAATTTAAGCACGATTACGGGAAAGCGCAAATGGCATTCGCACTTTTTATCGACTGAGTGCGGGGATTAGACGGCGCAGGTGCGCAGGCGGATGTTTTGGAAATGGGCAATGGCCACGACACTGACGCCGATGACGGTCAATGCGGCCTCTTGCACCCCGTGCGGAACCAACAACGCGGCAACCATGAACGCAAGGCCAAAGCCGCCAATAAGCAACGGCGCGCGTTGCCCATGGCGGCGAAACCCGCTGCCCAGGCCAAGTGCGGCAAAGACGATGGCAAGGCCAAGGCCGATTTGGTGCCATGCCGGATGGTCCAACAAATGCCCGCCGCTGGCCAAAGTCGCGACCAACACGATGCTGGCCACGCAATGCACAAGGCAGAGCGCGGATAGGCCAAGCGCCAATCGGTCTAAACCGAATCTTTGGATTAGTTGCGAGAACATGAAGGCCAGATAGGATATATTATCTCTTGATACAACATATCATTTGGGAATTTGCGCATTTTTTGGCGTGAGGAATCGCCGTGCCCCTTTATCCTAGCCTTTTGTGGCGGTTTTGGGTAAGGGCGCGTCATGCATTTTCTTGATCAAGCAAAAGTCTATCTGCGCTCTGGCGCGGGCGGTCCGGGGGCGGTTAGCTTCCGACGCGAAAAATACGAAGAATACGGCGGCCCCAATGGTGGTAACGGCGGCAAGGGTGGCGACATCATCATGGTCGCGGTGGCGGGCCTCAACACGCTTATCGATTTCCGCTATGCGCAGCATTTCAAGGCCCCACGCGGCGGCCATGGCATGGGCAGCAACCGGACCGGACGCGGCGGCGATGACCTGATTATCAAGGTTCCCGTCGGCACGCAGGTTCTGGCCGATGATGAGGACCGCACGCTGATTGCCGACTTTACGGAGGTTGGGCAAACGGTTACGTTGCTGCGGGGCGGCGATGGCGGGCGCGGCAATGCGTCCTATCGCTCCTCCACCAACCGCGCGCCACGCCAACATGGTGAGGGTTGGCCGTTTCAGGAAATGTACGTCTGGCTGCGGCTGAAATTGCTCGCCGATACGGGGTTGGTGGGATTGCCCAATGCGGGCAAATCGACCTTTATCAACCAAGTGTCCGCGACCAAGGCAAAGGTCGGCGCGTATCCGTTCACCACTTTGACTCCGCAATTGGGCGTCGTCAGCCATAAGGGGCGCGAATTTGTGCTCGCCGACATCCCCGGCCTGATTGAGGGCGCGGCGGATGGCGCGGGCATTGGCGACCGGTTTTTGGGCCATATTGAACGATGCCGCATCCTGATCCAACTGATCGACGCCACGGGTGATGATCCGGTGGAGGCGTATGAAATCGTCGAGGGCGAACTCGCCGCTTACGACGAATCTTTGGCGGAAAAGCCGAAATTGGTTGCGCTGAATAAATCCGACCTGCTCGACGACGAATTGATGGACGATATTGCCGCCGATTTGATCGCGGCTGGCGTGGATAAGGTGTTCCCGATTAGCGGACTTTCGGGCGCGGGAATCGACAAGTTGATGGACGCGGTTCTGTCCTATCTGCCCGTCCGGTCCAGCGTCGAACGCACCGCGACCACGAATGCCGATGGCACGCCGGACGATGGCGAGGAAGTCACGCCATGGTCGCCAATTTAATTGGCGGCCCGCCCAATAACGCCGCCAATTTAGCGGCAGGTTTTGCTCCATCCACCATGCCGCTTTTAGTGGTGAAGGTGGGCAGCGCGCTGCTCGTCGAGCCGACCGGCGATGTGCGGCGCGAATGGTTGGCGGCCTTGGTTGATGAACTTAGCGAACGGGTCGCGGTGGGGCAGCGGATTGTGATAGTCTCTTCCGGCGCGATTGCGTTGGGCGCACGGCGGCTGGGCCTTGAAAAGGGCGGTCGCGCGAACCTGGCCGATG
>JBGSSR010000189.1:0-4448 GCA_041736905.1 Sphingomonadaceae bacterium
CATATCGCGCAATGGCCTTGGTCGCGGCGCGTTTGAAACCGTGCGGGCGGAGGCTGGCAATATCTTCGACGACCCAGAATTTGCGGGCGCGCCGATCCTGATCGCCGGGGACAATTTCGGGTGCGGGTCTAGCCGTGAACACGCCGCATGGGCATTGCTCGACCTCGGCATCACCGTGGTGATCGCGCCGAGCTTTTCGGATATTTTCAGCGGCAATGCCTTCAAAAACGGCATCCTGACCGTTGCCCTGCCGCAGGAAACGATTGACCGCTTGATGGAGGTCGCCGCGACCGATCCCATCCATGTCGACCTTGAAAATCAAGTCGTCACGACACCGTTTCAGGACCGTTTCACCTTTCCCATCGACCCGTTTCGCAAACAATGCCTGCTCAATGGCACCGATGAGGTCGGCATGACATTGGCCCGCGATGCCGTCATTGGCGCGCATGAGGCGAAGCTTTCCGCCAGCCAACCGTGGCTGGTTCCAACGGCGGCATAATTTTTGCCCTTGCAACCAATCGCCGCAAACCACATTTAGGCTATAACGCGAAGGCGCATCTTCGCACACAAAGGGGACAGACATGACCGGCTTTAACGACCGCGAAAAGGCGTTTGAAAATCAATATGCCCGCGACGAAGAAATGCAATTCCGTATCACCGCACGCCGCAACCGCTTGCTGGGCGAATGGGCTGCGGACAAAATGGGCCTGACGCCGGAAGAACGCGAAAGCTATGGCAAGGCCGTCGTGCAGGCCGATTTTGAGGAAGCAGGCGACGAGGACGTCGTGCGCAAGGTGCTCGGCGATTTGACAAGCGCGGGCGTTGACGCGGACGACGCCGCAGTGCGCGGTGCAATGGCCGATCTGGCCGTGGAAGCCCGCCGCCAATTCATCGGCGAGGCATAACCTGATGCCGATGGCCGCCGAAGACATCGACGCGATGATCACCGCCGCGCTGCCTGGCGCGGTGGTGGAAATTACCGATTTGGCCGGCGATGGCGACCATTATGCCGCAAAGGTCACATGGGCGGGCTTTGCCGGAGTGAACCGCGTGGCCCGCACACGGATGGTTTATGACGCGCTGGGCGGCCGCATGGGCGGAGAGCTTCACGCGCTACAACTAACAACTGCCGTTCCGGACGGCGCATAAAGGAGTTTGGGACTATGAGCGTCAACGAGCGTATCGATGGCATTGTGAAGGGCAGCGACGTTGTCCTGTTTATGAAGGGCACACCTTTGTTCCCGCAATGCGGCTTTTCCAGCCGCGCGATTGCCATATTGGACCATTTGGGCGTCGCTTATGAAAGCGTGGACGTGTTGCAGGATATGGAAATCCGGTCCGGCATAAAGGAGTATTCCGATTGGCCGACCATCCCGCAACTCTATGTTAAGGGCGAGTTTCTGGGCGGCTCCGACATCATGATGGAAATGTATGAGGCGGGGGAACTCGCCGCATTGATGGATGAGCAGGACGTCGCCAAAGCTGGCTAAACCGCCATTTCCTCCGGTACGGAGGCAATAGCAAAGACACCGCAAGGCGTTGTGAATTACACCCTCTGGCATAGCAATGCCGGAGGGTTTTTATGTCTGCACGTTCTTATCTGTTCCTATCCATCGCCGCCATCGGCCTGCTGACCGCCGATAGCGCGGCGCGGGCGGAGGTGTATTATACGCCCAATGTGATGCGCCACGCGATTACGCCGATGCAGCCCTTAGCCCGCGGCGCGGCGGTGCAGTTGATGGGTACCACCGATGGGGACGAAGAATTCTCCGTCCAATTGGCAACCGACGAAGCGGGTGCGATTATGCGGATGACCGTGGCACAAGATGGCACGCAATTGGGCCTACCCGATAGCGCCTTTGCCGATTTGTCCGGCGCAGACACAGCATGGTTGGAGGAGCGCGGGGCGCTATCCACATTGGTCGTTGAGGGCTGGACGCCGGAGGGCAAACGGTGGCGGCTCGCGCTGGAATTTCATCCGAAACAGTTGTGGAAACGGCGGTTTAGTCTGGAAGGCGAACGGCGCGACCTCTTTACCTTTTACAGCCGTCAGAACATGACGCCCAGCACCCCCGAACGGCGCAGCGCGGGCAGCCAGGGCCTGTATTGGCGGGATTAAGGCAAGCCATCAAACGATTGGCCTTTCACGCAAATGTCATGGCGGCGTCACGATTTGGCCGTTGCCATAAGCGGCGGCTTCGCGCAAAAGGCGGGGCATGAATGACGCCCCCCTCGCCGAGATTTCCACTTCTAAACCCTCCCTTTGGGCGCGATATCGTGCGTGGCAATGGACCGACCCTATCCCTTATTGGGTATGGCCGATTATTGGCGGCGTGTCGGCTATGGCGTTTGAACCAAGTGACCTGATTTTCGTCCCATTATTCACCTATATATTGTTGATTAGCCAAAGCGCTATTGGGTCGATGAAGCGGGCGTTTTGGATCGGGTGGCTCTTCGGCCTCGGGCACTTCACCATCGGGCTGCGCTGGATTGCGGTGGCGTTCACCTATCAGGCGGCAATGCCCGAATGGCTGGGCTATTTGGGCGTTATTTTGCTCTCACTCTATCTGGCGCTGTTTCCCGCGGTGACGGCGATGGCCACGAGATGGATAAGCGGCGGGCGCATTGGCATCCCCCATGTCCTCGCCTTCGCCGGATTTTGGATCATCACAGAATATCTGCGCAGCCAATTGTTCACGGGCTTCGCGTGGAATCCGTTAAGCGTGATCGCGGTGGACAGGGCAGGACCAGCGGCCTTTGTTGGAGCTTATGGTCTTTCGGGCTTGATGCTCATCGGTTTAGGCGGTGTGGCATTATTATTTCATAGCCACCATCGCAACGGATTTGCTGTTTTGGCATGTGCCGGTTTAGCGACCTTGGTCGCCTATCTTTCCTTACCCGCTCATGGCCCGATGCAGAGGAGCCTGAATAAGCCCAGCATCACCATCGTCCAACCCAACATCAGCCAGACGGACAAATACCGCCCGGGTTATGAGGCGACGAATTTTAAGAAACTGGCGGAAAACACCGCAGCGCCTATTGCCGCCAAGGACGAAAAGCCCAATCCCCGCCTCATCTTCTGGCCCGAAGCTGCCATCCCGTGGAGCCTCGAAAGCGGCATGCCGCCGTGGATCTACGCCAGCCAACCGGGCGGCAGCGCGGTGGCGACACGGGCGCAACTCGCGCTCCTCATGAATCCCGGCGATATACTCATCACCGGCGCGGACCGATTTGTGCTCAATGAGGCAGGCGACATCACCGGCGCACGGAACAGCGTATTTGCGGTGAACAGCGACGCCAGCCTCGCCCCATGGCGCTATGACAAGGCGCATTTGGTCCCCTATGGCGAATATCTGCCGATGAAAAGCTTTCTCAAACCATTAGGCATCGACCGATTGGTGCCAGGCAGTATTGATTTCCTGCCCGGACCGGGGCCGCGCACTATGCCCCTTCAACTCGGCGATAAGCCCATCAAAATGGGCGTTCAAATCTGCTATGAAATCATCTTCTCTGGCGAGGTCGTGGACCGCGCCAACCGGCCCGATTTTATCTTCAACCCCTCGAACGACGCATGGTTCGGCACCGTCGGCCCACCGCAACATCTGGCCCAAGCCCGCCTGCGCGCCGTCGAAGAAGGCCTGCCCATCATCCGCGCCACGCCGACTGGGATTAGCGCGGTGATCAATCCCGATGGTAGTCTGGCCAAGTCCCTGCCCCACGGTGTCGCGGGGCGGATTGACGCGCAACTGCCCGAAGCCGCGCCGCCAACATTCTTCAGCCGTTACGGCAATATCATTCCCCTGTGCCTCGCCGGGATATTCCTGCTCATAAGCTATGTTGCCAATCGCCGCGACACGCGCTAAGAGGCGGCGACAAACGGTCGTATAAACCTTTCTTTATATCAGCTTTCGATCGGCGAACTGGCGGAAACGCAAACTTTTTGGAGCAACATCCATGCGCAAAGAATTCATCTTCACCTCGGAATCGGTGTCCGAAGGCCATCCCGATAAGGTCTCCGACCAAATCAGCGACACGATTGTGGACTATATGTTGTCGCACGATGCCGAGGCGCGGATTGCGTGCGAAACGCTGACCACGACGCAGCGCGTCGTACTGGCCGGGGAAATCCGTTGCCGCGGCGTCTATGAAAATGGCGACTGGTTGCCCGGCAAGCGCGAAGAAATCGAAGCCATCGTCCGCCAAACGGTCAAGGACATCGGCTATGAGCAGGATGGCTTCCATTGGGAAACCTTGACCTTTGAAAACCACCTCCACGGCCAATCCGCGCACATCGCGCAGGGCGTGGACGCGGGCGAGAAAAAGGAAGAAGGCGCGGGCGACCAAGGAATTATGTTTGGCTATGCCTCCGATGAGACCGCCGACTTGATGCCCGCTACGCTGGACTACAGCCACAAAATCCTCGAAATTATGGCCGCCGACCGCAAATC
>JBGSSR010000214.1:0-3276 GCA_041736905.1 Sphingomonadaceae bacterium
CGATAGCGTTTGGCGATGTCGCCATAGTCTTTGCTGCGTTGATCGGTGTTCTCGATCAGCAGGCTGATCGGCGTTCCCGTCGTTCGCCCCTCAAACACGCCGGACAGGATGCGGACCGCATCCGCCTCCCGCCGCTGCGTCGTGAACTTATTCTGCCCCGGTTTGCGTTTGTCGAGAAAGGGTTGAATATCCGCCTCGCTAAGCGCAATCCCCGGCGGGCAGCCATCGACGACGACGCCCAGCGCAGGGCCGTGGCTCTCCCCCCAAGTGGTAAAACGAAAAACGCGGCCGAAGGTGTTGAAGGACATGGATTAGGCCTTAATGCTCAGTTGTGGATGAAAACTGATGGCCGCAGTATCTGCATTTCTGGGCCTCCGGCCTTATTAACTCAGCGCAATCAGGGCATTTTTTCTTGAAGCCAGAGTTAACAAGTCGATGGTCCGAAAGGGGCATGTTTGCGCGTCGCACCAAGATGATGCCAACACCGGCAGGCCCAAATATAAGCGCATAGAGCCCAGCCACGACGCTACTATGCCCTTTGTGGTAAGCAATAATAGCAGCAATAGGAATGCAACCTAGCCAGATTAGAAGTGCTAGCCCTCCCATAACCATCCCCCACACGCGTTAAAAATAATCAACCCAACGCAATATCCGGCGCGTCTTCCTGTTTCATGCCGACGACATGATAGCCGCCATCGACATGGTGAACCTCACCCGTCACGCCGCTCGACAGGTCGGAGAGGAAATACACGCCCGACCCGCCGACATCGTCAATGGTGACATTGCGGCGCAGCGGCGAGTTTAGTTCGTTCCATTTCAGGATATAGCGGAAATCGCCAATCCCGCTGGCGGCCAACGTCTTAATCGGACCCGCCGAAATCGCGTTCACGCGGATGTTTTCGGGGCCCAAATCATTGGCAAGATAGCGCACCGATGCGTCCAACGCCGCCTTCGCCACGCCCATGACGTTGTAATGCGGGATGACTTTTTCGCTGCCGTAATAGGTCAATGTCAAAATCGACCCGCCACCGGCCGCGTTCATTAAGGGGCGCGCGCGCTTCGTCACCGCGACCAAGCTATAGGCCGAAATGTTCATCGTCATCAGGAAGTTATCGAGGCTGGTATCCACATATAATCCGCGCAATTCGTTCTTGTCCGAAAAGCCAATGGCGTGGACAAGGAAATCGAGCTTCCCCCATTTCGCCTCAATCGCTGCGAACGCCGCATCGATGCTGTCCATATCCGACACGTCGCAATCGATCAGAAAGTCGCTGCCGACCTCCGCCGCCAACGGACCAACACGTTTTTTGAGCGCATCGCCCATATACGAAAACGCCATTTCCGCGCCCTGTGCGTGCAACGCCTTGGCAATGCCCCATGCCAAAGATTTGTCGTTGGCCAACCCCATAATCAGGCCGCGCTTGCCTGCCATTAATCCGGTCATAGTCTGCGCCCTTTCCTTATATTTCTAACCCTTGCAAGGCCTTTGCGGCCCGTTCCGCATCCTCATCCTGATTGGCGAGCGCGGCGTTCAATTGCGCCCCTGTAACCATTCCCAGCCCAATGATATAGAAGAAAATGAGCGCGATGATCGCGCCTGCCAGCGAGCCATAGGTCAAATCATAATGCGCGACGTTGGCCAAAAACAAAGGCAAAAGTGCGGTTGCGCCCAGCCACCATGTGCTCACCAGCACCGCGCCAGGCCATTTCGGGCAGTCGGGGCGGCGATACCGGCTGGGGCAGGTTTGATGGAACAGGGCATAAAGCGTCAGGAACAGGGCAAGGAACGGGATCGCGCGTCCAAGCCAGAAAGCGGTATTTTCCGCCGCCGTTCCAAAATAATTGGCCAAAAATTGCTCCACGCCGGTGAACACGAATTGCACCGAAAACGCAATAATGGCGAGCAGGACGGAGCCTATGATGACCAGCATCGACCACAATCGATAATGCCAAAACGGCTTGGTCGTTTGGGTGCCATAGGCGGTGTGCTGAATTTCGCGCACGCTTTCAATTAAACTGCCCGTGGTCCATAATCCGACGAGGCCAGACAGCCACAGCACCGGGCCGGATCGCGCCGTCGTCGCACTGGTAATCGGCGCGCGCAATACTTCGGCCACATCCGGCGGTAGGGTGGTCAGGAAATTGGCGATGAACGCCGCGCCGACATCGGTGTTGCCCAACACGCCGGCAATGGCGGCAAGCACGATGAAGAACGCGAATACGGCAATCAGCGCCAAATAGGCAAAATTGCCCGAATGCAAAAAACCGACGGTGTACACGCCAACGCCGACGCGCTTTATCACCTCCAACGCCTTGTGCCATAGGTCCAATCGGTGGAACCACCGCGCCTCGCTCCGCCCGCCATATTGCAAGCTAATCCGGCGGCGCTCCTCCGGAGACAGGGGGTTCATATCATGCATTTATACGCCCAGATTGGCCCGTATATCGCCGCTTGGCGTCCAACTTTCGGCAAAACTGGACAGCGCCGCGTCGCCGCCTTCGGGCAAATGGATCATGAGGCGCACCAGTTGATCGCCGCGCACGCCGGATTTGGCGGAGAAGCCCTTTCCTTTCAGGCGAAGGACGCGGCCCGAGCTGGCATTGGCGGGGATCGTCACCATGACGGGACCATCGACCGTGGGCACCTTTATCTTGCCGCCCAACGCCGCTTCTTTCAAAGTAATCGGCAGGTCCAGCCGAATATCCGCGCCATCGCGCACATAAAAAGGATGCGCGGTAATTTCGATCGTCACCATCGCATCGCCATTGCCGCCGGGGCCGGGTTGCCCTTTACCGGTCAGGCGCACTTGTTGGCCATGTTCAACGCCCGCGGGCAGTTTCATGTCGATGGTGCTGCCATCGGACAAAGTCACGCGCTGCGCCGTGCCGGTCGCGGCATCGACAAAGGGGACTTTCAACCGATAGGCAACATTCGCGCCCTTGGGCGGGGGTGGAGGCCGGCGCGTTTGTCCCGCGAAGCCGCCCTGTTGCCGCCCGCCGCCAAAGACGCTGCCGAACAAATCGCTTAAATCAATGCCGCCTTCGCCAAAATCAAATTGCGAGCCGCCCGCGCCGGGATGAAAACCTCCGCCGCCGCCGCCACCAAAGGGCCCGCGCGGGTTGCCGTCGCCATCAATCTCACCGCGATCAAACGCCGCGCGCTTGGTTTTATCGGACAGAATGTCATACGCCTGCGTCGCGGCGGAAAAGTGTTCCGTCGCCTTGGGGTTGTCCTTGTTCTTATCGGGGTGGAGTTCTTTCGCCAAGTTGCGATAG
>JBGSSR010000219.1:0-6042 GCA_041736905.1 Sphingomonadaceae bacterium
CGGAGTCGGTAGACATCAACCTCGGCCCATTTGCCCTGCCCCTGACGCTGGACGAAGATGCGCGTAGCCGCTCTGGCATTGGCATCACCGCCAATTTGACCGCCGCTGTGCGCTTGCCCGTCGTGGACACCGTCAACCTGCTGGTCGAAGCAGACGGCAATACCGTGAATTACAAAGGTAGCGCCGCCGACGATTACCAAATGCAAGTTGCCGCTGGTCCGGAATTCCAATTGAGCGAGACTATGCGCGCGACGGTGCAATTTGTCGGCACGCAGCGCTGGTATGGTGGCGAAAAGCTGGCACGCAATTACGGCGTGCGCGGCGACATTCAATTCGACCTGCGCGATGGCAGCGCGCTGGCGGTGCGCGCCGATGCGCAACGTAGCGAGTTTTTCGAATCCGATGGCTATGACGGTTGGAGCTATGGCACCACCGTCAGCTATGAGCGTGGTGTGTCGAGCAGTTTTTCGCTTTCCACAACGGCTTTCGTGCGTCGGAATGACTTCGTTGGGCCAGCTAATGCAAACTGGTCAGGCGGTGTTGTCGTTGGCGTCGGTGGCGAATTGCCTGCGGGTTTCAATATCGGTGCGTCGGCGATGGTCAGCTATGCCAAATTCGATGAACCCGATTATCTGTTCAGCTTTGACCGGCGCGAAGACGTCCGCTTTGGCGGACGGGCCGTGATCGGAAACCGCTCCCTTAAAGTTTTGGGCTTCTCCCCTTCGCTAGAATATAACTACACCCGCAACGATTCCAATTACATCATTTACGACACCGATCGGCACCGTGTGGAGTTTAAGCTGGCGCGATATTTCTAATCGGCTGGCAGGCAAAAACACAAAAAGGGCGGCGTAACCGATTTGGATACGCCGCCCTTCTTATTTGTAGATACTTGCGATTAACCGCGTAATTTCAACCCGGAAATGATGCCCAATGCAAAAGTTAGGCACAATGCTATTTGAATTTGCGAGTTACCCTGCGACCAGCCAAAGGTTTCGTGGCCGTAAAAAACGACACCTAAGAACAGCAGTGTGGCCAATCCCACCATGGTCAAATTCCTTTTCAATTCGCCCGCGTCAACGGCGAGGCACAACATTCCAAATATAACCATAATGGGTTAAGTTTTTGCTAATTCCCGCCACACGCTTTGCGCTTGCATCCGCAGCCGCCAAGTTTATAGCGGCGCAATCGGAGCTTTTGCGGCGGGGTTTGAATATGATTGTGCGGGTTTTCGTTACTTTGAAAAACGGCGTTCTTGATCCGCAAGGGAAGGCTATTCACCACGCGTTGGAAGGCCTTGGCTTTGCTGGCGTCAACGATGTGCGCGCTGGTCGCTTATTTGAACTGAACGTCGATGAGACGGTTAGCGACGCCGATTTGGACACCATGTGCCAAAAGCTGCTCGCCAATATGGTCATTGAAAATTACCGCATTGAAAAGGTGCCTGCATGAAGGCCGCCGTCGTCCAATTCCCCGGTTCCAACTGCGACCGCGATATGGTCGTGGCGTTGCGCGATGTCGCGGGGGCCGAAGTAAAACTGGCTTGGCATAAAGACGCGGATTTTGCTGTGGCTCCGGATGTTATCGCGGTTCCTGGAGGATTCTCCTACGGCGACTATTTGCGCTCCGGCGCAATGGCGGCGCGCTCCCCGATTATGCAAGCAGTGGTCGCGGCGGCAGGGCGCGGCGTTCCCGTGCTCGGCGTGTGCAACGGTTTTCAGATTTTGACCGAGGCAGGCCTGCTGCCCGGTGCGTTGATGCGCAATAGCGGCATAAATTTCATTTGCACCAATGCTCATCTCACCATTGAGGCAACCGAAAATCCGTTTTTGCGCGGATACTCGGCAGACGAAGCCGTGACATTCCCCGTGGCACATCATGACGGCAATTATTTTGCCGACGATGCCACACTTGATCAGTTAGAAGGTGAAGGGCAAGTCGCGCTGCGCTATACGCAACCCATCAACGGGTCGGCTCGGAACATCGCTGGTGTGACCAATGCTAAGGGCAATGTGTTGGGCATGATGCCGCATCCTGAACGCGCCGTTGATCCAATTCACGGGTGCACCGATGGTCGGCGACTATTCGAGTCCTTGGTTGCTAGCCTGGTCGGCTAAAGTCGGCACATCGCGGCGATGATGGGCGAATATGACTTGCCCAAAAATTAGCAATATCGTCGGCCAGAACAACGTATTCACGATATCATGCAAATGCCTGTCGACCGTCATCAGCGCAATGATGTTGCCCTTGCCCGTATAATCCATAACTTCGCCGAGCATCGCAAACACCGCCACGATAAGCCAAGCCACCGGCCCGCTCCATGCACGGTCGCCGAAAACAAAACGTGCGGTCAGGAACACTGTTAGTCCGAAATAAATGTGCAAGGCATCCCGCGCCAGACCGGTAGCCTCAACAACGCCCATTTTCCAATCCTGAAACTCAGTTGGCGTCATGATATAACGATAGAAATATTCCATTACAGCTTGGCCCGGAACGGTGTGAAGTCGGTATCAATGTCGAACACATCCACGCCTTCCCGCCGTTTTAGCGCGCCGACGACTTGATACGTTACCGGCGTCAATAAGACTTCCCATGCGATTTTCAGCGCCCAGTTTGTTACCATTACAGTTAATAACTGCTCATTCGACCAATCGCCATAAAAGGCGATAGGGTAGAATAACAAGCTATCAACCCCCTGCCCCACGATTGTAGAGCCAATGGTGCGCGTCCACAGTGCCTTGCCCTTGGTCCAAATTTTCATGCGCGCCATGACGATACTGTTCACAAACTCGCCCGCCCAAAAGCCCGCGAGTGAGGCGAGGACGATTCGCCAGGTGCTGCCGAAAACGGACTCATAGGCCGCCTGCCCGCCCCACCCATCTGCGGGCGGCAATGACACCACGACATAGCTCATAAACGCCATGAAAATGAGAGCAGCAAACCCTGTCCATATCACCCGTCGCGCGCGGGCGTAGCCGTAAACCTCGGTCAGGACGTCGCCGATGATGTAACCGAGCGGGAAAAACAAAATTCCCGCGCCGAAGGTGAATTCTTGTCCCAACACCGATACGCTGCTTAATTTTGATGCGCCAATCAGGTTCGACAGCAGCAGGATGGCGACAAACGCCGCCATGACCATGTCGTAATACCGCAATTGCCGGTGGTCTAATTCATGCGAGGGAATCGGATTGATGGTTTGCATGAATAGGGCATAGCGGCTTTTCAACCGCCCGCAAACGCTCTATGCAAAGCGCAGCGCGCGCCCTTAGCTCAGCTGGATAGAGCGCGAGACTTCTAATCTTGAGGCCACAGGTTCGACTCCTGTAGGGCGCGCCAATTCCCTTCTATTTGCCCTTGGACGGTTTCGCCGACGCGGCCTTGGCCACCGCTTCGCTCGAATCAGCCAGCGATTGCGTCGTTGCCGCCTCCTCAACCAACGCCGCCAATGACCCGCCGGTCAGGCCAAGGTCTTTCATCAGTCCGTCAATAACCGGGGCCTGCGCACGGTAAGCAAGGGCAGCGGATACCGCATCATTGGCCAGATTGCCGGTGCCCCCGATGGACGCACCCGCGCCGCCGCGCGCGCCATTTTGGCCCAACCCATCGACCTGCACGATTTTAATCGAATCAATCGCCTCCAAAGGCTTCACCGATTCGCGCACGACTTCCGGCAGGACTTTGAGCAACGCCAATTTCATTTGCAGCGAAATTTGGTCGGAGGACAGCAGGTTCGCGGCCTCGTTCACCGCGCGTTGGCCGGCGGCTTCCACTTCAAAACGCACGCGATTGGCCTCGGCGCGCAGCTTTTCGGCCTCCGCTTCACCCTCGGCGGCGACGCGGACGGCGGCGGCACGGTTGGTTGCGGCTTCGCGTTCGGCTTCCGCCTCAACCTTGACCGAGATAGCTTGGCGTTCCGCCTCTTTGGATGCTTCGATAAGTTCGATCCGTTTGACACGTTCCGCGACCTCGGTTTCGCGGCTGGTGATCACTTGTTCCTCAGCCGCGACGGCTTTAGCCCGCGCTTCATCGGCTTCCGCACGCGCCTGGCTTTCTTCGCGCGATTTGTTTTGGATGGCAATTTGCTGTTCTTGGCGGGCCAGTTCAACCGCTTGCTCTTGCGCAATGCGGGCTTCTTCCACCGCGCGGTTGGCCTCAATTTGGCGCGAGTCGACTTGTTGCTTAGCCAGAATTCGCGCCTCATCGGCTTCGCGATTACGGGCGGCCTGTTGTTGCGCAACCTCAGCGATCTGTTCCGCGCGGCGCACCTCGACCTCGCGCTCTTGCTCCAAACGCGCAAAATCCTGATCCCGCTTAATTTGCAAAGATTTTTGCTCAGCTTCCAAATTCTTGGTCTCAATCTGAACCCGTGTGTCCTGCTCAATATCATTCCGCGCCTTCTTGCGCAGTTCGATTTGCTCGGTCAGCTTGGTCAAACCTTCGGCATCGAAGGCATTGTTGGCGTTGAAATGCTCAATTGATGTCTGGTCAAGGCCGGTCAGAGACACGCTCTCCAATTCCAACCCGTTCATGGCTAGGTCGTTAGACGACACCTGCTGCACCTTCTGCACAAAATCCGCGCGTTGTTCGTGCAGTTGGTTCATCGTCATGCCGGCGGCAACGGAACGCAACGCGTCAACGAATTTGCCCTCTACCAAGTCCTTCAATTGGTCGGGATACATGGTGCGCAGGCCCAAGGTTTGCGCGGCCATCGCGATGGATTGCGCATCAGGAGCCACGCGGACATAAAACTCCGCCTTCACATCAATGCGCAGGCGGTCGAGCGTAATGAGGGCATCGGCGTTTTTCCGCTCCACTGCCAATCGCACGGTGTTCATGTTCACCGGCATTGTCTCGTGCAAGACCGGCAAGATAAGCGCACCGCCATTGATGACGACACGTTCGCCGCCAAAACCGGTGCGAACAAAGCCAATTTCCTTGGTCGCTCGCTTATACAGCCGCGTCACCATAATGCCGAGGGCGAGTAGAAAGATAAATGCCAACCCGATATAAATTGCAATGTTGATTAGGCCTTCCATCGTCACTCTCCCTAAAAACGCATGAACATCCTCCAGATCAGAGGACGAAGAATCATGGATAGGATAGTAAGCGATTGTTTCAGGCTGGCAATCTATTCCGGCATAACTGTATGCGATATTGGCGTAAATTATGTGGATTTACAGCCGAGGCAGATAGGTGTCACCGCGCGTGATCGCCTTAAACACGCCATCTTCGCGCCGGACCAGCAGGACCGTTTCGCCTTCGGCAAAACTTTGCCCCATATTGTCGGGCTCCACCATGATGTTATGCCCTTGGCCATGGACATCGGTAACCTTCGCCCGCGCGGGCGAGCCGGGCGTTGCGGTGCCGATTTGAATAGTCGCAAACCGCCCGACGAGTTGTTCCGGCGAGACGGCCGTCGTCTCATCCTTTGGCAAAATCGCCGCCAACGGGCGCGCCAAAAGTCCAGTGATTGGCAACGCCGCTAAACCCGCCAATGGCGCGGCTAACCAAGCGGATAAGGGTTCACCGATGAATGACGCAATAAGTTGCTGCCCTGAAAGCCCAATCAGACCAAACACCAACAAAAGGAGCATCAGCCATGCCAAAAACGGCAATCTGCCAATGCCTAAGATGGACAATAGTCCTGCCTCTGCATCGATATCGCCGCCATCGATATCACCGTCAATGAGATCAGACAGGCCAACAATCTGCATAACTGCGAGCAAAATCATCACGCCGAGTGCAACGGTGAATGGTGTATTGCCGTCCGATAGCCAAAATTCAAACACATTTGCATCCTCTAAAATCTTGAATGCAAATCTTAAACATTGGTCACGGGCAATACTAGGCCAAACCGACAGCACCATCAGGCGGTCGGGGTTTTAGACAACAATGCTTTTTGAAAAACTGGAGCGGGCGAAGGGAATTGTTCGTTACCATACTTTCTTAAAGTCGCGGTTTAGTGCGGACTATCGCGCCTTCGACGATCAGCGCATGGGAAGGAACGCCGGTCGAAGGTTCGCCTTATACCAGACAACAGCT
>JBGSSR010000265.1:0-1954 GCA_041736905.1 Sphingomonadaceae bacterium
CGCGGCGGCCTTTACTGAGGTGGGCGAAGTGCTAGACATCGATTGGGTCGGCGGCGCGGCATCATCAATGCAGCCGACCGACGCGTGGGAGCGGTTGTTGCTGGCCGGTGTCACCCGCGATTTGCACCAAATCCGGCTGGAATTTTTGGGTCGTGCCAAGGGCGGTGACTTCACCGGCTTCGTGGCGAATTGGGCCAAGGACGAAGCCGACCGCATCGCCGAATTCCGCACCGTTGTCGCGCGCGCGCACACGGCGGCGGAATGGACCGTGCCGATGCTAAGCCAGATTGCGCAACACGCCCGCTTGCTGCTTTCCCGATAAAAGGACCAAAAATGACCGACACGCCCACTGACCCTTTGGCGGCGCAATTGGAACAGGCCAGAGCGGCGATGCGGGCGCGGCATTATTTGCCCGAACCCGACGCGCTGGCTCCCCTCATCGGCGCGGCATCGGTTAGCGGAGCGGAGCGGGGGCGCATTTTGACCACCGCGCGCGGGCTTTTGACTGGCCTTCGCGCTGCGCAGGATGACGGGTGGGTCAACCAATTCCTCGCGGAATATCGGCTCGGCACGAAGGAAGGCATTGCCCTCCTATCGCTGGCGGAGGCGTTTTTGCGTGTGCCGGACCCAGAGACCGCCGACCTGCTGATCGCCGACAAACTCACCGATGCCGATTGGCGCAAACATGGCGGAAAAAGCGCCAGCACTTTGGTGAACAGCGCGACTTGGGGCTTGGTCCTGGGCAAAGCGGTGCTCAACGATGGCGAGGAAGGCTCCATCCTCAAACGCCTGCTGTCCCGCGCAGGTGAGCCTTTCGTCCGGCAAGCCGTGGGCGCGGCCATGCGTCTGATGGGGCAGGTGTTCGTGATGGGTCGCACCATCAACGAAGCGATGGACCGGATGGAGCATAAGGACCATCGCGGCTTCACCGCCAGCTTCGACATGCTGGGCGAGGCGGCGCGGACCTATGCCGATGCCGATCGCTATTTTGACAGCTACATCGCCGCCATCGACGCCGTGGGGACGCGGCCGGAATGCGGGCATAGCATTTCGGTCAAACTGTCCGCGCTGCACCCCCGTTATGAGGCGGCTCAGTCGGACACGTGTATTCCGGCGTTGGTGGAGCGCGCCGGTTTGCTCGCCGAGCGTGCAGCGGCGCATGGCTTGGCGTTGACCGTCGATGCGGAAGAAGCCGCGCGGCTCATCCTGTCGCTGGATGTCATTCGCGGCGTGGCGGAGCGGCCATCTTTGTCCGGTTGGGACGGGCTGGGCATGGCTGTGCAGGCCTATTCAAAACGCGCCGGAGCAGTTATCGATTGGGCCGATGCCTTGGCCGCCGCGACGGGACGGCGGATGGCGGTGCGGCTCGTCAAAGGGGCCTATTGGGATACGGAAATCAAGCTGGCACAGGAGAAATGCCTGCCCGATTATCCGCTCTACACCCGCAAATCGGCGACCGATGTGAGTTACTTGGCGTGCGCAAAAGCGATGCTGGCCGCGCCGCATATCTACCCCGCCTTTGCCACGCACAATGCGATGACGGTGGCGACGCTTGTTGAGTGGGCGGGTGAGTCGAGGGATTTTGAATTTCAACGGCTGCACGGCATGGGCGATGGTCTGTTTGAGCGGCTCGTCCAAACAGATGGCTACCATTGCCGCATTTATGCGCCGGTGGGCGGGCATAAGGATTTGCTGGCGTATCTCGTCCGGCGATTGTTGGAGAACGGCGCGAACAGCAGCTTTGTGCACCAAATGGCGGATGAGTCAGTTGATGAGGCGGAGCTTCTCGCCGACCCCGTGGACAAAGTGCGCGCGAGTGGGGGTAAGCGGAACAGTGCCATCCACTTGCCCATCGACCTGTTTCAGCCGGAGCGGGAAAACAGCCACGGGCTGGACCTCGACGACCGCTGGATTTTGGCCGAGGTGGCGGAGGTTGTCGCGCGGCCCGTCGCGG
>JBGSSR010000270.1:0-6177 GCA_041736905.1 Sphingomonadaceae bacterium
GGTTGCAGCAGCGCCTTCAGCAGCAGCTTCACCAGCAGCAGCAGTCGCGTCGGTTGCAGCTTCACCAGCAGCAGCAGCGGCGTCGCCAGCAGCGTCAGCAGCTTCACCAGCGGCATCAGCAGCAGCTTCTGCGCCTTCAGCAGCTTCTTCAGCAGGCGCGCTGTTGCAAGCGGCCAAGGTCATTGCAGCAGCAGCTGCCATCGAGATTACAAATTTCTTCATTAGGCTTTCCCCTTTAAAAAGCGCACTATGTGCACTGGCCTAATACTAGGGAAAGGCACGCCACTGCAAGCGATTTTATTTCGCCATCGAAAAACATATTATTATCATAATGATAGTTGAATTATGCCTTTTGCTAACTACGACGAAACGTTCTTTATCATCGGTGAAGCGAGTGTATTTCGATGTGATTCGGGAGCGCCGCTGTCATCAATTCGTCGCATTTTTATTTATCGACGCCTTTGATTTTTCCCCATTGCCGCGCGGCGGTATAGCCCAGATATCCGGTCGCAAACAGGGTATAGAGCGGTTCGGGTAGGCCCGACAGATAGGCGTTCATCGATTCGGCAATTGCGGCCGCGCTGTCCTTGGAAAATATCGCCAGAACGCTGACCGGAATCGCGCCCAGCAGCATGACGTATATAACGTAAAGGAACGACGGCCGCGCCCGGCTGGTCCATGGGTCGGGGGATTGCGCCTCCGCAATGATAGCGGACAATTGCGCCTGAAGCAGGTCCAACTCGCGGCTGCCCTCAAGCTTGATGAGTTCCAATTTCGCCGCATCGCGCGCGGCTTTATCGGGGATGACTTTGTCAATAATCGACGCCAATGGGCCGATGATGGTTTCTAATATCGCCATAAAAAAGGGTCTCCTTCGGTGGTTGAAGGAGACCCATTGTTCATATCCTATGCCATGTAGGAAAGTTTAATCTTCAAATATGGCAACCGCCCGCGTCCAGCCCGCCGATGCGCCCTTAATTTTGTGCGGGAAGCAGGAGATCATAAAGCCGGTGGAGGGGATCGCCTCCAGATTGTGCATTTTCTCGATGTGGCAATATCCGATATCCACGCCCGCACGGTGGCCTTCCCAAATCAGTTTGGCGTCGCCGGTTTCCTTCACCCGTTCCGCCGTGTGGCTGAATGGTGCGTCCCAGCTCCATGCGTCGGTGCCGGTGACGCGCACGCCGCGTTCCAGCAGATACATGGTCGCTTCATAGCCCACGCCCGCGCCGCGACTGACATATAAGGGATCACGGTTTTTCAGCGCCATGCCCGCCGAGGTGTTGACGGCGACGATGTCCAATGGCTCCAGAACGTGACCAATGCGGGCGAGTTCGTCCTCCACATCCTGCGCAGTCACAACATAGCCATCGGGCTTTGCGGTGAAATCAAGTTTTACGCCGCGGTTGAAGAACCATTCCAACGGCATTTCGTCGATGGTCTGCGACGGGCGTGGACCGGATTCCAGCGCGTGGTCCTGCTCCGGATGGTAATGCCAAGGCGCATCGACGTGCGTGCCGCTGTGCGTGGTCAGTTTCACCCATTCAGCAGCAGCAAAGGGTTGCCCGCCGCGCATACCATCGGCCTGATCGGGGTCGAACCAATGCGCGAGTTCATGCTTGGTATCGGCATGGACTTCATAAGTGATCGTCGGTTTCAAAAACGGCGGATCGCTGATGATGTCATTTTCCAGCGTCATCGATAAATCTACGTAACGGCGGGCCATAGAGCCTCTCCCTTCTCTTATATTATGCGTTGTGGCCACTCAAGGTTTCACCGAACCAATCGGCGATATAGTCGATGGCAAAGGCGTGGTTGTCCGCGCCAACATGTTCCACCCCGCCTTCGCGCGCGGTGAACCATTTGAGTTCGGCGCGGGGCGAGTTGGTCAATTGGTCATAGGCTTGCTGCGCATAATCCTTACTGATTTGGCGGTCATCGACGCCGTGGGTGACGAGGAAGGGCACTTTTATCCGGTCCATATGGCCGTTCAGGTTCATGTCCTTGGTCTTCTCCAGGAAATCATCCATGTCCTTCGCGCCGAAAACCCAGAATACGTGGCCCCAATAATGCGGCACGGGGTTTTCGCCCTCACGCTTCATGCGCTTATATTGCACCTCATGCCAATTGTGGTTGGCCCCCCATGCGGCGCCACTGGCGAAACGGGGTTCATAGGCGACGGCGCGCGGGGCGAAGTGGCCGCCCAGCGAGATGCCGGTCATGCCGATGCGTTTGGGGTCCACATCATCCCGGGTTTCGAGGTAATCGACCCATTTAGACGCCCATTTTTCACTATGCGGAGTCGCGGGTATGTCGTGTAGGCGCAGGGCCTCACCTGTTCCCGGCTGATCGACGCACAAAGTATGGATGCCACGTTTGGCGAGCGCATAGGGCACGCCGCCCATCCACAGCATTTCCTTCATGGAATCAAGGCCGTTGCAATAGACGACGCAGGGCGCGGGGCCATCGACGGGTGCCTTATGGAACAGGCCGCTAATCGGCTTACCATCATAGTCGATCTCAATGCGCGTGACCGGATCGCCCGCCATTTGCGTGCCGCGCATGAAGTTGTCGATGCCCTTGGTATAGGTCTCCATCCGGCCTGCCGAGCCATGCGCCTGCATCCGTTCGCCGGTTTGATAGTAAATCGCGCTGCGTTTCAATTTCGCGCCAGCGGAATAGAGCCGGCCCGCGGCAATGTCCTCTTCCGCAAGGCCGGTGATTTTGTCGGCCATTTTGACCCACTCAACCATGAAGTCATGGGTGTTGGCATCCTCACCTGCTTCGGCCTTTGCCATCAGCGGTTTGATAATATCGACAATCTCACCAATCTTACCGCCATTTTCCATGGCGATGGAGACCGACAGGTTCCACACATAATTGGGGAACGGTTCAAATAACGCCATGACTTAGGCCTCCGACGCTTGAAATAGGCCGGGATTCGGCGCGGGTTGCGGCATAGTCTGCGGTCCGCCCACGCCAATGCCCCATTGGTCCATGGTCATGGGTTTTGGGTCGTGGACAGCGGCGACGTGGTTTTCAAAATCCACATCCTCCAACTCGGCGGTGTATTCGGTGACAAAGCCGTTGGGCGTCACGAAATAGCTGAACGTGTTGTCGCCAGCGGTGTGGCGGCCCGGCCCCCATTGGATTTCGACCTTTTTCAATTTCAACCGGTGAATACCGCGCATCATGCCATCGACCCCCTCCATATCGTAGGCGACATGGTTCAGGCATGGCGGTCCGGGCAGGATGGCGAAACGGTGGTGCGCGCTGTTGCACCGCAAGAACACCATGAAATCGCCCAGCCAATCGCTGACCTTAAAGCCCAGCACATCGCACATCCATGTGCACAACGCCTTATGGTCGGGGGAGTGCAGCACGATGTGGCTGATTTTCACCGGAACACCGTCCCACCGTTCAATGGAGCGTTCGCCGCCGCGCGCCACGTCGCTGGACACTTCCATCACCATGCCGTCGGGCGAGAAAAAGCGGAAGCCATAGCCGCCACCGGGCGTGGTGAGGTCGCGGGGGGCGTGGACAATTTTTGTGCCTGACGCGGCGACTTTGTCATGCAAGGCATCGACATCGGCGCGTGTGTCTGCGGCCAATGCAATCACATCGACGCGGTTCTCATCGCCTTGCGCCAAGCGGACTACGTGATGCTCATCATGCCCCTGCGCCTTGAACCAGGCCATACCGTCGTTGGAGGGCACTTCTTCAAGGCCCCACATCGGGCCGTACCACGTTTTCTCGGCCTCCAAATCCTTGCAGCTGTACCCGACATAACGGATTTCGGTAACTCGACTCATGCGGCATCCATCCCATTTTGATTGCAAACTATGGTATGGAAATCGCCGCCCCCGCCATTCAAGTCAAATGGATGCTAATGGGGGGCAGCTATTGACGATATGGGATGGCGGTCAATTCTGACTAATCAGACGCACCGGCCCGATGAGCCCCGACTGGCGGAGCGGAGCGTCGAGAGTGTAGGTCGGGATGGCGGCATAGGCGATTTTCTGCGCGCCGTCTTGGGCGTCACCGATCAGGCGGTTGACCCATTTGTTGGCGACGCGAATTTCGACGGTGTTCTTGCCTTTCACCAAATGGCCAGTCACATCGACGCGATAGGGTGCAAACCATGCGGTGCCGACCAGCGTTCCATTGACCCAAACCTCCGCCACATCACCAATCTGGCCAAGGTCAAGGAACAGGCGTTCACCCTTTGCAGGCGCAGATTTCAGCGTGATGGATTTGGTGTAACGTGCGGTGCCGGAGAAATATTTGATGCCCGCGTCGGCGCTTTCGTTCAGCGGGATGAGCGTTTTCATCATTTTGCTCTCGGGAGCGCCGCGCCCCGATTGAAAAGCGACCATCCACTCAGTATTATAAGTTCCGACGGTGGTTTCCAAGGGCCTTGCAACGGTCATCGCGCTGTCGGTCGCGGGGTCGCCAAACACGACGAAATAGCTTTCCTCCGCCGCAAAGTCCAACGGCACGATGGTCACGCCGTCTGCAATCCGATAGCTAACGGGGCGGCTTTCGCCGGTCACTGCGTCCCAGATTTCGGGGCGTTTGCCGGTGACGCGGAACTGTGCCTCGGTCGATACCGCCTTGCCCTCGCGGTTGTTGACGAAGTAGATTTCGCCATCGGAGAGCGTGCGGTGGACGAACAGGATTTGCGCATCCTTTGCGGTGCTATGCGTGAAATCGGGAGCGATATTGGCCTTGTCGAGGGCCTCCTCCACCGTGGCGGCGGTGATGACTTTGCCATTGTCCCACAGGTCCGCGACCAGCGCATCAAACGCCGCCTTATCATCCGCCTTACTGGGCGTGGCCAGCGGGCGATGGCCCGCAATTTTCGCGCCGCCGTCCACCAAATCGGCAAGGCGGCGGAGCGTCGGCAACGTCATTTGCTCGCTGGCCTTACCCAGATACAGCACGCCGTACCGCGCGCTGCCCTTGGTCACGATTTGGCCCTCGGCGACGCTCACGACCTTCGCCAAGGCATCGGCGCTGATAAAATCATAGGCGTTTTCATGCGGCAAGTCGGAAGGGACACCACGGAAATGCTGCCCCGTTACCGGTTCATCTTCGCCGACGAAGATAGCGACATCGGCGTGATTGCGCCCCTGTTGCAACATAAAGGAGCTGCGCGCCATGTAATCGACCCATGGCTTCGCCATGTCCGCCCATGTTTCGTGCCGCGTGAAAAACTGCCCGAATATAGCAAGCGATACGCCGGGCTGCTTATCATCCAATGGCTGATGCGGGCTGGTATGGATGACGGGCAGGTTAACGCCGCGCGCAAATTCCATGTCGATGATCCGGCGGAGGTCCGACGGCGCATGGGCCCATGGCGCGCCGATGCTGGTCATGCTTTCCGCCGCGACGACATTCTGCCCATAGATATGCGCGACCGACGCCGCGCCCTTCATATCGCCCAGCAGAGTGGGTCTAGGCTGCCCATCGCGCGGCCACGTCCACATCGCCGCCATTGGCACATCGGCGTGGCTGCGCATGGCCAAGTCATCGCCCAGCATTGGACGGCCATCCTCCAACGCCTCACCATAAAGCCGCAACCCTTGCTCATCGGCGACCTCGGCAATAGTCTTATAATGCCCATCGACCAGCAATTCGGCCATGGTTTGGCGGTAATCGAACAGGAACTTTTCTGTTTCCGCCACGGAGCCGACAATCATCCCCGTCATCGCGGGCATGAACGGCACGGGGTCATAGCCGCGTCGTGCCTCAAATTCCTCAAGCATTTTCGGCGTCCAGTTGGCAGGGCCAACCTCTATCGAATCGGTGAGTAGCGCGCGGATGCCATGCGGTCCCATCATGCCCGCGCCAACGATGTCGGCATACATGTCGAGATAGAAATTGATGTAGCGGCGCACAGCGTCGGGGTCCATTTTATCGACCTCAAGGCCGGTGGCCTCCAACGTGGCGGGGTGGTTCGTCTTGCCGGTCAGCGACCAGCCGAAGTTCAGGATACGCCAATTGGTCCCCTTTGGCGGGGCCCAATCAACGGTGCCATCAGGCTTCACACGGTCGGTCAAGTTGATGACCTTCGCGGGGTCAATGCCCGCCAATGTGCGCGTGTCGATAATATTGTGATAGGCGGGCGCGGTGTCGAAACCCGCCTTCTCCTCGGCGCGGTCAAGGCGTGGTTCG
>JBGSSR010000286.1:0-18952 GCA_041736905.1 Sphingomonadaceae bacterium
TCGACGCGCCCCGTGGCCAGCCGATCCCACCCCATGGTGATGGATGGCGCCAGTGCCGCGGCCTCATAATCGCGGCGCAAGGCTTCGCCAGCGTCAAATTGCCGCGCAGTAATCAAATCACGCGCGAACAGCCAGCTGAGCGGCGATTCGTCTAGATTAACACGCGCCAACCGCCGAGTTCGCGCCGCGCCGTTCCCTGAGTGCCGCTCCACCCCCGCCGGTCCAATGGGCAAATCCGCCAGCCACCTTTGTCCATCCGTTGCCATCATTAAACCGCCTTTCATCCGAATCGCCACAACCAAACCCAACGAAAAGGCTGCATAGCGACGGGGATGTAGGAAAGTTCTAAATGAAGATTTTACACTTAACGCCGTCAAAACCGTGTTAAGAAATCCGACACTCATCTTCATCCGAAATGGAGCGGAAACCGAATTTCCTTTTGATTTGAAAAATATACGCCATTATGGACCTGCCATATGTCGCACACTCTTGATAGTTAAGGCCCCTGTCCTCCATGCAACGTCCCATCCGAATTTTGACGCTCAGCACGCTGTTCCCCAGCCATGTGCGCCCGCAATTCGGCATTTTTGTCGGACGGCAAACCCGCGCCTTGACGCAGAGGGATGGAATTGATCTCTATACGGTGAACCCGATTGGCTTGCCCATTTGGCCCCTGGATCAGTTGGGCCGCTTCCGCATCCTCGCCAAAAGCAGGACGGTGGATGACTGGAATCAGGTGCGCGTCCTCCGCCCGCGTTTCCGCACCATTCCGCGCATTGGCGTGACGCGCAATCCGAAGGCAATTGCTAAAGCGGCGCTGCCCCAATTGCGCAGACTCCATGCGGCCAAGCCGTTTGATTTGATTGCGGCCGAGTTTTTCTATCCCGATGGCCCCGCCGCGCATATCATCGCGCAGGAACTGGGCATTCCCTTCACCATAAAGGCGCGCGGGGCCGATATCCATTATTGGGGTGCGCAGCCGGGATGCCGAGAGCAAATGCTCGCCGCCGCCGCTGCGTCTGCCGGAATGCTGGCCGTATCGGGCGCGCTGCGTGACGATATGGCCGCGCTAGGCATGGATGCGGCGAAGATTCAGGTGCATTATACTGGCATCGACCGGCGCACGTTTGAACCCGTGGACCGTAAAATCGTAAAGGACGAATTGGGCCTATCGGGCACAGTCATCGCGTCTGTCGGGGCGTTGATTGCGCGCAAGCGGCAGGATTTGGTCATCCGCGCCTTGCCCGACCTGCCCGACGCCACGCTTTTGCTTATTGGGCAGGGGGATGAAGAGGGGGCGTACCGCGCGCTGGCCAAGCAATTGGGTGTCGCCGACCGCGTGCGCTTTTTAGGGTCGATGGACCATCACACCCTCGCCCACCATGTCGCGGCGGCGGATATTATGGCATTGGTCTCGTCCAGTGAGGGGCTGGCCAATGCGTGGGTGGAGGCGTTGGCCGCTGGCACGCCCGTCATCGCCTGCGACGTGGGTGGCGCAAAGGAATTGATTAAAGACGACAGCGCGGGGCGGATTGTGGAGCCGGACCCCGATGCCATTGTTGCCGCCGTGCAATCCATTTTGGCCGACTACCCCCGCCCCTATGACGTGCGCGCCAATGTCGCGGCGTTTAGCTGGGATGAAAATGCGGAGCAGTTGGACCGGTTTTACCGCAATATCTTGCAACTGGCCTTCTACCCGCAATCGGGGCAGCGCCGGTTTTAGGTTAGGCTTAAACTGCGTTTAGGGGCAGCAACGCCGCCACCACGTCCCTGCCTTCGGCGCGCAGTACGTTCCAGATGCGCGCGGCGGTTCGGCTGTCCATGACTTCAAGGCCAAGGCCGCGTGCTTCCAAGGCGGCAACGGATGCGGGCGCTGGGCGAACCAAGGTCGCGCCGGTGCCAAGCAGCAGCATTTCGGGTGTGCCGTCCACACCCATGCTGTCCACCAAAGCGCATAGGTCAGGATTTAGCGACGCCCCCACCCATGGGTGCAGCGATGTGGGGGTGAGCAACAATGCGCCCTCCCGCACCGCGCCATCGACGATGAAATTGGCCCCGCGAAAGCCGGTAATTATCGGCCCCGCGTCGGCGCGCTCCTCGATAAAATCCATGGGTTTAGGGCCGTTCAGCCACCGCAGGGTCGTCGCTGAGCTTGGGCACAAAGCTGTCGCTGGTCACTTTCAACCACACCAAAATCGGCCCCGCCATATAGATCGAGCTGTAGGTGCCGACGAAAATACCCAACGTCATCGCGGCGGTAAATCCGAAAATCGTGTCCGGCCCAAGTATGAGCAACGCGACCAAGGTGATGAGCATCGTCAGACTGGTCATCACCGTACGCGCCAGCGTCTCATTCACCGACAGGTCGAGCAATGCCCGAATTTCCATCTTACGATATTTCTTCAAATTCTCCCGAATACGGTCGTAAATCACGATCGTATCGTTCAATGAATAACCGATGATGGTCAGCAGCGCGGCGATGGTGTTCAGGTCAAATTCCATCTGCGTCAGCGCAAACAGGCCAAAGGTCAGAGACACGTCGTGAAATAACGCCAACAATGCGCCAACGCCAAACTGCCATTCAAAGCGTATCCAGATGTAGATCGAAATCGCAATCATCGCCAAGATGAGCGCCATGCCGCCGGTTTGGAACAATTCGTCCGACACTTTGCCGGACACGGAGTCCACGCCGTCGATGCGCACGTCCTTATACTCCGCCTTCAACGCGGCGTTGATTTTCGCCGTCATTTCATTGGCGGCTTCGGGGCGCGTTTGCGCCTCCTCCGGCAATTTCATGCGGATGGAGATTTCGTTCGGCTTACCAAAGCGTTGGATGGTCGGGTCGCCATAGCCAAGCCCGCCGACGGTGTCGCGCACATCGGCAATGGGGGCCTCCGCGCTTTGCGTAAACGTGGCGCGGATCATCTGCCCGCCGACGAAATCAACGCCAAAGTTCAGGCCCTTGACCGCCACCAATGTCAACGACGCGATGATGAGCAGTGCGCTGAAAATATAGAACGCCTTGCCATATTTCAGGAAAGGGATGTTCGTATTGTCCGGAACGAGTTTTAGAAGTTTCATGTGTCTGTCCTCGGTCCTAAATGTTCAGCTCTTTGGGCCGTGATTTCAGCCACATCGACACCCACATACGGGTGATGACAACGGCGGTAAACACGCTGGTCACGATGCCGATCATCAACACCACGGCAAAGCCGCGTATCGGGCCGGAGCCGAACCAGAAGAGCAAGACGCCCGCAATCACGTTGGTCACGTTGGCGTCGAAAATAGCACGGCTGGCCTCTTTATAGCCGGTTTGCACCGCGTCGATAATTTTCCGCCCGCGCCGTCGTTCCTCGCGTATCCGCTCGTTAATCAGGACGTTGGCGTCCACCGCCGCGCCGACGGTCAGGACGAAACCGGCGATACCCGGCAAGGTCAGCGTGCCGTTCATCAACGCCATCACCGCCAAAATCATGGCAAGGTTCACGGCAAGCGCCAAGTTGGCGTATAGGCCAAACCGGCCATAAGTGACGAACATAAACACCAACACCGCCGTGGTGGCGACGATGGCGGCAATCCCGCCCTTTTTAATCGAGTCCGCGCCAAGGTCCGGCCCGACGGAGCGTTCTTCGACCACTTTCAGGTCCACGGGCAAAGCACCGGACGACAGGGAAATGGCCAGTTGCGTTGCGCTTTCAACTGTAAAGCTGCCGGAAATTTGCGACGCACCGCCCAAGATGGGTTCGTTGATAACCGGCGCGCTGATCACTTTACCATCCAAGATAATGGCGAAGCGTTTGTTGACGTTTTCCTGAGTCAAACGGGCAAAGCGGCGACCGCCTTCGGTGTCGAAGGTAATGCTCACCACGGCCTGACCATTTTGGTCGAAGGTTTGTTGCGCGGAGGTCAACGTGTCGCCAGTGATGACGCCTGCGCGCTTGACCGCAATCGGGCCGCTGCCATCAGCCATGGGCAAAATCATGCTGCCCACTGGAGCCTGGCCATTGGCGACATCGGCGGTTTCATCGACCAGCCGGAATTCCAACTTCGCCGTTTGACCCAGCAATATTTTTAATTGTTCGGGATCATCAAGCCCCGGAACCTGCACCACAATGCGGTTGCCCCCTTGGCGGATAATCGTCGGTTCTTTTGTTCCCGCGCCATCAATACGGCGGCGGATAACATCGGTTGCGCTGTCCATGGCGGTATCGACCGCAATGTCGAGGCCGGCCTTGGTCGGCGTCAGCACGAAGCGGTTGCCATCCAGAATTTGGATATCCCAGTCGCGTTGCCCGGTCAGGCCCGCGCCGGTGGTCAGTTTGTTGACTTCCTCCCGCGCCTCATCAACTTGGTTAGCGTCCTCAATAACGAAGCTGAGCGATTGTCCGCGTGTCGAAATGTCGCCAATTTTAATCCGTGGCTCCGCACGGCGCATCGCGGCGCGCACGCTGTCGGCCATGGTTTCAACGCGCACTTCGCCCACTTGGGAAGGGTCCGCCTCCAGCAAGATGTGGCTGCCCCCCGACAAATCGAGGCCAAGGTTGACCGATTCCTTGGGTACGAAGCTCGGCCAATATTGCATCGCCGATGCTGGCAACACGCTGGGCAATGCGAACACGACCGCAAGGATCAGCAACAGGTGCAGCGAAATAATTTTCCAACGGGGGAAATCCAACATGGACGCGAACCTTACTTTAATTCAATGGATTAGTCGTTGGCCGCTTGCACGCCGCGCACTTCGGCGATGGTGGCTTTAACCGCCTTCACGCGCACGCCGCTGGCGATTTCGATTTCGACATGGTCGTCCGCGACCTTGGTCACTTTGCCGATCAGACCGCCGCCAGTGATGACTTCATTGCCCTTCGTCACGGCATTAATTTTCGCCGCATGGGCCTTCGCGCGCTTTTGTTGCGGGCGGATGATGAGGAAATACATGACCGCGACTAGCAGGACCAGCTGCGCGACAAGGGCCAGTCCGCCCATGGATCCACCCGCCGCAGCCTGAATCGGCAACACCATATCGTTCATGAAAAACTCCCAGAATATCAAAAGCAGCAGGGCACGCGGGCGCGCCACCGCAAAGTCGGTAACTATATGGGCGGGCGATTAGCAGGTGCAACCGAAAGGCGCAACTTTGTTCGCATGTTGGCGAAGGGCCACCGCAAAATGGGGCTTGCATCCCCCGCCCCCACCCCATATAGGCCGCCGTGTCCGGTTATCCGGCGGTCGGGACGTAGCGCAGCCTGGTAGCGCATCACACTGGGGGTGTGGGGGTCGGAGGTTCGAATCCTCTCGTCCCGACCAATTTAATTCAACATTGAGAATATCGACGCGGGTGGCAATGGCCGCCCGTTTTCCTGTGCGCTGCCCGCGCGATGCGCGCTAGGCCGAAAATTGATAGCGCTACCACAAATCATTGACATGGGGCGTGGCAATGGCGATGCTTGCCAAAAGTAATGAGCGAATAGGTGAGGACGGCGCGGCGATGGGCACAATCAAAATCCTTTGGATGCTGTTGCTCGCGGTCCTTGTTGCGACCCCTGCGGCGGTTCGGGCAGAGGATGGCTATGATCTTTGGTTGCGATACCGCCCTTTAGCAGAGCCGCAGCGGACGGAATTGAACCGGCAATTTGCTGGATTGGTGGTTCCGCAAAACGCATCCCCAACCCTCCGCGCCGCCACTGATGAAATGCAACGCGCGTTTACCGGCATGACGGGAAAGCCGCTGCCCCTTTTGAAATCGGGCACCAAGGGGGCTATTATCATTGGGACACCGGACAGTTCACCCGCCATTGCCGCGCTCAACCTGCCGCTGCAATCGCTGGGCCGAGAGGGCTATATTGTGCGCACCGTGAAGATCGGCGGTGCGCGCGCCACAGTCATCGCGGCGAACAGTGATATTGGCCTTCTTTATGGGAGCTTCGCCCTGCTCCGCCATATTCAGACGGGACAGTCGCTCTCCCAAATCGACCTGTCCTCCGCGCCAAAGGTGCAACTGCGCCTGCTCAACCATTGGGACAATATCGACGGTCATGTGGAGCGCGGCTATGCCGGTGCGTCGTTGTGGGATTATTGGAAGCTGCCCGATTACCGAGACCCGCGCTATACCGATTATGCCCGTGCCAATGCCTCCATTGGCATCAATGGCACAGTCATAAACAATGTGAATGCCAGCGCGGATAGTTTGACCGCGCCTTTTATTGCGAAGGCGGCTGCGTTGGCGGATGTGTTCCGCCCCTATGGCATTCGCGTCTATATCTCCGCGCGTTTTTCGGCGCCGATAGAAATTGGCGGCCTGAAAACCGCTGATCCCTTGGACCCAGAGGTGCGCGCATGGTGGGCGGCGAAGGCGGATGAAATATACGCCGCCATCCCCGATTTTGGTGGATTTCTGGTGAAAGCCAATTCCGAAGGGCAACCCGGCCCCTATGATTATGGCCGCAATCACGCCGATGGCGCCAATATGCTGGCCGCCGCGCTAGCCCCACATGGGGGCACAGTGATGTGGCGGGCGTTTGTCTATAGCGAGGTGAACCCAGAGGACCGTGCGAAGCAGGCCTATACCGATTTCAAACCACTCGACGGGCAATTTGCCGACAATGTGTTGGTACAGGTAAAAAACGGCCCCATCGATTTCCAACCGCGCGAGCCGTTCCATCCCTTATTCGGTGCGATGCCCAACACGCCGTTGATGATGGAGTTTCAGATTACCAAGGAATATTTGGGCTTTGCCACGCACTTGGCCTATCTCGCGCCAATGTATGAGGAGGTGCTCGACACCGACACCTTTGCGGCGGGCAAAGGCTGCACTGTTGCGCGCGTGGTCGATGGCAGCGTCGATGGCCACCGGATCAACGGCATGGCGGGCGTCGCCAATATTGGGCGGGACCGCAATTGGTCTGGCTCCCATTTCGACCAAGCCAACTGGTACGCCTTTGGCCGGTTGGCTTGGGATCATGGCCTGTCATCCGAAAAGATAGCGCGCGAATGGGCGGCGATGACGTTCTCCACCGACCCGCGCTTTGTGGAACCAGCAATCGCTATGATGATGCGGTCGCGTGAGGCCGTGGTCGATTATATGACACCGCTCGGCCTTGCGCATCTGATGGCGACGGGCCACCATTATGGGCCCGGCCCGTGGGTCGACGATCTGGCGCGGCCCGAATGGAACCCTGTTTATTACCACCGCGCTGACAAGGGCGGGATTGGGTTCGATCGCACGGCCAGCGGCAGCAACGCCTTGGCCCAATATCGGCCCGAAGTCGCGGCGCAATATGCGGATGTCGCGACAATCGACCCGCGCTTCCTGCTTTGGTTCCACCATGTGCCGTGGGACCATGTGATGCCGTCAGGGCGGACATTATGGACCGAGATGGTCGCGCGCTATGACCATGGCGTTGATGAGGTCGCGGCGATGCAGGCGGAGTGGGCGAAACTTGCCCCCATTGTTGATGCGCGGCGGCACAAGGACACCGCCGATTTCTTGGCCATTCAGGCGAAGGAGGCGCAGTGGTGGCGCGATGCCAGTATCGCCTATTTCGGCCATGTCTCCGGCCTGCCCCTGCCCGCCGGTGTGCGCCCGCCGGAGCATGATTTGGACTATTATAAGGCGATCAGCTTCCCTTACGCTCCCGGACATTAGGACCAGTATGATGATGCGAACCACCCTTTCAATAGCAATGGCGCTTGCCTTGGCAAGTTGCACCCCTGCCACCCCGCCTGCCCCAGTGGCCCAAGTGGGCGAAGTCGTGGTCGCCGACCCTGCGCTCGCGCGCCTAATCGATCCAAACGCCAAGGGCGAGGTTCTGGCCACCGGCTTCGGCTGGTCAGAGGGGCCGGTGTGGATTGCCGACGCCTCCGTGTCCGGCAGCGGATACCTCCTCTTCTCCGACGTGCCAGGCAATGTCATCCACCGATGGGATGCGGACGGCGGCAGCGTCGAGTTCCTGAACCCATCGGGCGCGCCCGCTACGCCGGATTTGCGGGAGCCGGGCACCAATGGCTTGATCCCCTCGTCCAAGGCGGGGCACTTATTGGCGGCCGACCATGGCAATCGCGCCGTGGTTGAAATCAACCTGACGACGAAGCAAAAAACCATCGTCACGGACCGCTTCGGCGGGCGGCGCTATTCCAGCCCGAATGACCTCGTCCTCGCCAGCACTGGCGACCTGTATTTCACCGACCCGCCCTATGGCTTTGCTGCAGGGGACGCCTCAACGCTAAAGGAGCAACCCGTTAATGGCGTCTATCACCGCGCGCCTGACGGCACAGTCACCCTGATCGATGGCAGCCTTGGCCGCCCCAATGGCATTGCTCTATCGCCCGACGAAAGGCGGCTGTATGTGGCCAATAGTGATCCGAAGCGCGCTATCTGGATGATCTATGACCGCGCAACCGATGGCAGTATTTCGGGCGGGCGCGTGTTCTTTGACGCAACGACGTTGGTGGGTGATGCCAACCCCGGCCTGCCCGATGGGATGAGAACTGACACGGCCGGCAATTTGTTCGCCACGGGCCCCGGCGGCGTTTTGGTGTTTGCACCCGATGGCCGCTGGCTTGGCACCATTCGTGTCGGCGGCTCCGTCGCCAATGTCACCTTCGGCGGACCAAAGCGTGACATATTGTTCCTGACCGCGCACGACCGGCTCATCCGCATTCCCACCAAGACGCAGGGGCAGCTGCAGGTCGGCAGCAACCGCCCCGATTAGGCCGCGCAATTGTCGCGAATATAATCCTGATGCACCGGCATATGGTTGACGGACGCCATCACCGCCGACTGGATTTGCCGCAAACGGTCGCGGGTTTGTTCCGCCGATAGCAATTCCGCCACAGGGTCGTAGCCTGACGAGGCAAGGCGTTGCCCCTCCATCACCGCAAACCAACTTGTGTCGTTGAACAACTCCTCATGCTCGCGAAACACGCGGCCCGTCGCATGGAAAACGCGCAGTTTTTCAGCCAGCCGTTCAGGGATCGGCATATTGCGGCAATAACGCCAGAATTCAGAATCGTCGCGCTCAGTCACATGATAATGTAGGATCAGGAAATCGCGGATCATCTCGCATTCCTCAACCATCACGCGGTTATAGCGGTCGATGCTGGCCTGATTAAATCCGGCGTCGGGGAAATTGGACAGCAGGCGGGCGATGCCGGTTTGGATCATCCAAATGCTGGTGGACTCAAGTGGCTCCATAAAGCCCGCGGACAGCCCGATAGAGACGCAATTCTTTTCCCAAAAGCGCGCGCGGTGTCCCGTGGTGAATTGGATAAAGCGCGGGTCGGCCAGCGGCTTGCCATCCAAATTGGCCAGCAAGGTCGCCGCCGCTTCATCATCGCTGATATACTCGCTGCAATAGACATGGCCGTTGCCGGTGCGGTGTTGCAACGGGATGCGCCATTGCCACCCCGCCGTGCGCGCGGTGGAGCGAGTGAAGGGCGGAATGGTCTCGCCCCGCTCACACGGCACCGCAACGGCGCGGTTGCAGGGCAGATGCGCGGACCAATCGACGTAGGGCACACCCATTTCTTCGCCGATGAGAAGCCCGCGAAAGCCGGAGCAGTCGATGAACAGTGCGCCGCCAACTTCGCGGCCATCGTCCATGACGACATGGTCGATATGCCCCGACAGCGCGTCGCGATGGACGCCAGTAATCCGCCCTTCAATCCGCTGCACGCCCTGCGCCTCCGCCAATTCGCGAAGGTATAATGCATAAAGCCCTGCGTCGAAATGGAAGGCATAGGCGATGGACGACAATAAGGAATTGGGCGCGGTCGTCGGCCGCATGAACTTGCCATCGCGCGCCGCGCTGGACATGACGGAGAAGGAATTGAGGTCAGCAAACTCCGGCTCGCCCCGCATCCTTTGCCAATAGGCGTGGAACGACACGCCCTGCATATCGACGCCGATATGGCCAAAGGGGTGGAAATAGCGTTGGCCGAGCCCACCCCAATCGACGAACTCAATGCCCAGTTTGAAGCTGCCCTTGGTCCGGCGGACGAAGTCGTCCTCATTAATGCCCAGCATCCGGTTGAAGATGTTGATTTGGGGAATCGTTGCCTCCCCCACGCCGACGGTGCCGATGGCGTCTGATTCGATGAGCGTGATTTTCGCATAGTCTTTGCCCAAAATCCGCAACAAAGCCGCCGCGGTCATCCAACCCGCGGTGCCGCCGCCCACGATAACAATCGATTGAATTCTAGAGCTATTCACGTCATTTCCTCTCGCCCACCGTCGTATTCTTGCAACATGATTGCGGCTATTTTGCATCAATGCAAATCATGGCTTGTCGAATGCAATGATTTACATTATGCCTTTGGATGTTAGCGCTATCTTATACGCGGCGCAACCAATTGAGATCGCTAAGATCCATGTTTAGGGAGGATATCTGATGCCAAATTCAATACATGAGTCCATGGTAACGCTACCATCTGGTCAAGTCCCCTCGCGGTTGCGCGTTGGCGTGTCGGCTTTGGCCATAGTAAGCGCCATGATGTTTGCCGCCCCAGCCTTTGCGCAGGATGCTGCCGAAGGCGAAGGGGATGAAATCGTCGTTACCGGTTTCCGCGCCGCGCTGGAATCTGCGCAAGCTCGCAAACAAGACGCCGACACGATTATCGATTCGGTCACGGCCGAGGACATCGGCGCATTGCCCGACCGTTCGGTCACGGAAACACTGCAACGTATCCCTGGTATCTCGATTAATCGTTTTGCCGCCGGCGTTGACCCCGATCACTTCTCTGTTGAAGGTTCCGGCGTCACCATTCGTGGTTTGAGCTATGTCGGTTCGCGCTTCAACGGCCGCAACGCATTCAGCGCAGGCAACGGCTCCGGCCTTAGCTTTGCTGATGTGCCGTCCGAATTGCTGGGCGGCGTAGACGTCTACAAAACGCCATCGGCCAATCTGGTTGAAGGCGGCATTGGCGGCATCGTTGACCTCCGCACGCGTAAGCCTTTGGATCAAGACGGCCTGACCATTGGTGCGTCGCTCGAAATGAACTATGGCGATTTTGCCAAGAAAGGCTCGCCCACCGCATCGCTTTTGGTCGCAAACACATGGCAAACCGATATCGGCGAATTTGGCCTGTTGGCCAGCGCGTCTTACTCGCAACTCTATTCGCAGGCCGACCGCTTGGGTATCTCCAGCTTCCGTCCGCGCACGGCATATTCGGATGGCACCCGCACCGACGTAGTGCAATTCGCCGGTTCATCCGCAATCGGCTCTGTCCTGTTCCCACGCGGCGCGGTGATGGGTCGTCAAGAATTTGACCGTGAGCGCTATGGCTATTCAGCCGCCGCGCAATGGCGCAGCAACGATGGCACGATGGAGGCTACGGCCCAATTCCTGCGCTCCGACGCGCGCCAATTGTGGTTTGAAAACACCATCGAAATTGCGACCGACAACGTATCCAGCAACGGCGACTCGCGCGCTGTGCAGGGAACGTCGTTGACGTTCGATGACGACGGCCTGTTCGAAAGCGGTCTGATTACCGGTCCGACCGGCTGGCGCTCCGATCAGTTTACCGCTGACCCGCGCACGCCTGCCTTGGGCCTGCAATCGAACAACATTGCGCGTGAGCATTATGAGCGCATCAAAACCGACGATTTCTCGATCAATTTCCGTTGGTCACCGACGGAAAATCTGGCGCTGAATTTCGATTATCAACATGTGAAATCGCGCAGTGTCGTCGTCGACAACACGTTGTGGCTAACCTCCTATCAGGATGCGCTTATCACTCTGAACGGTCGCGATTTGCCGACAGTGCAATTTGTCGCGCCGCAAACGTGTGAAACTCTGCCATGCGTTGGCGCGCCAGGATCAAGCAACGGCCATCCTTCGTATTTTTCCGGCACACACCAAAGCTTCACCGATCCGTATAACAGCTTCTACCGCTCAGCCATGGACCATTTGGAGGACAGCGACGGGACCGAAGATGCGTTCCGTTTGGACGCCGAATTATCCTTCCCGGACAGCGGCTTCTTAAAATCTGTCACGGTCGGTGGCCGTTATGCCGATACCGAACAAACCGCGCGTTTCTCGGTTTATAACTGGGGCGTGCTCAGCGAGCAGTGGGGCAATGACGGTCCGGTATGGCTCGACGATAATGTCGATGGTATTCAGGGCGGCAACGGCGGCGCACCCTTGGGCCAATATACCGGCGCCTATTATCCCGATTTCTTCCGCGGTCCGGCGGGCAGCCCCGTTGCTGGCCAAGGGCGGTTGTTCTATTCGGGTCAACCCGTCACCAACCAACAGGCCTATTATGACTACGCCACCCTTATTGCGCGGGAATGGCAGGGCACAACAACCTGCGCCGTTGATGGTCGGACCATCAATGCAGGCTGGAACCCGATTTCGGAACGCTGCGGTAATTTGCCGAATTCGCCATTCCAACCGGGCGAAGTCAACCCGCAACAAAACACGAATATCGCCGCATATGTAATGGCGAAATTCGACACCGACCTTGGCGGCATGAAATTGACCGGTAACTTTGGCGTTCGTTACACGCGGACGGAACGGACATCGCTCGGGTTCCAGCAATTTGCCAACAACCCAACGTCGATTACCGCCGATTCCGTGTGTGATGATGCCGCCGCCATGGGACAACCAGCAACGGGCTTCTGCGCTTTCTCGCCAGCTGTTCGGCAACAAGCCCGTGACTTCCTGAATGGTGCGGTAACGCCGATTGATTCCAGCACAAACTACGACTATTTCTTGCCAAGCTTTAACGCGAAGCTGGACGCAGGCGGCGGGTTGCAGTTCCGTGTTGGCTATTTCAAGGGCGTGTCGGCACCGCAATTCGGTTTCTCACGCAACTATGCCAACATTGGTGGCCTGAGCGCGAACCAGAATGTCGATGGAAGCGGGAACGTTATTCCCAATAGCTACACCATTCAGGCTGTAGTGACCGCGGGTAACCCAAATTTGTTGCCGACCACGGCGGATAACTTTGACTTGACCGCGGAATATTATTTCGGCGGCGTGGGTCAAATCACGTTTTCCTTGTTCCACAAGCGTTTGTATGACGTTGTGACCAATGCGACCGTGGCAAGCACGTTGACCAATAACGGTGCCACCTTCCCTGTTATTTACACAACGGCGGTAAACTCGCCCGATGTGGGCAAATTGACGGGTGCGGAAGTGTCGTATCAGCAAGTGTATGACTTCCTGCCGGGGCCACTTTCGGGTCTTGGTTTGCAAGCCACCTACACCTATGTAACGTCCAGCGGCGTGCCGCAAACCACGCTGAGCGCAACGGACCCCGATGTGGCCGCCGGACGGCAATCCGCCATCTCTGGCGAGAACTTCCCGCTGCAGGGGTTGTCGAAGCATACGGTCAACATCACTCCGTTTATTGACATTGGTCCCTTGTCGATGCGCGCATCGTACAACTGGCGGTCGCGTTACCTGCTGACCATCCGCGACGTGATTACGCCGTTCGATCCGATCTTCCAACGCGCTTATGGCCAATTGGACGCGTCGATTACGTTGACGGTGAACGACAACTTTAAGATCGGGTTGCAGGGTGTGAACCTGACCAACTCGTTGACACAGACGGAGGCCGCCGTGCTCGATGGCAATGGCGACATCCGCTATGTGCCGCGGCAATGGTATGTCAGCGACCGCCGCTATACCCTATTGGTGCGCATGACGTTCTAAACGCCACCTAATATCCTCTCCCTCAGGGCCGCCTCTTTATCAAAAGAGGCGGCCTTCTTTTTTGCCCTATTTTCCCTGTGGAATGGACGCAAAAAAATCAGCCGACGCTTGGTGCGCCGGCTGGTTAGGTTGGGGCAATGGGCCCAGCAGACGCCGGGCTATTTCTTAGGCAAAGGGCGTCCGCGCCGGGGCATTGGCGAACAGGTCGGCTAGGGTATCGCGCATCAAATGCGGCGTGAAATCCGGGCCATAAGGGCAGCAACGCTGCGGCAGACCATCAGCGCGCGGCGCGAATCCTTGCAACCAGCTGTATTTATCAACCATGCCCCACGCCAAAATGTCCTGAAGCTGCGGATACTCCAACATGACCTCCATATAAGCGCGCAGATACCGCGCCACACCGGCGTCGCGTGCGGCATAATCTGCGGGAAGGCCATTGTCCTTTACGTCGAGTTCGGTCAGCATGATGCGGTAACCCATGCCGACGACTTCATCACAGAAGGAACGCCATTCCCTCAACTCATAAGGGCCAATGCCGGTCGCCGGATCAATGGTGCGCATTTCGATGTGCGATTGGATGCCAAGGGTGTCACACGGCACGCCGCGCTTCTTCAACCCCTCCAACATGCGCAAAACGCCCATGCGGTGGTTACCCATGCCGGGTTCCCAGCTCATATAGTCGTTATAAACCAACTCCGCATCGGGCAGTTCGGCGCGCGCAGTGTGGAAGGCCAGATCGATAACCGCCTCATGGCTACCCATCGCATTCGACATGGAGGTATCGACAAACGCGCCGGTGGCGTCCTCAAACAATTCGTTGATGACGTCATAGCTGTTAATCACGCCCTTATAACGGCGCGTGACCGTTTCAATATGGCTGGTAATCAGCCGCGCCGCCTCCGTTGCGGGATTGGCACCATAGTCATAATTGTTGACCCATTCGGGCATCCAACGCGGCCTGTGCCACAACAACGTATGCCCACGCACCGCCATATTCTTGGATTGGGCATAGCGCACAATCGCATCAAATTGCGTGAAATTATATTGATCCGGCGCGGGACGAATGGATTGCCATTTCATCTCGTTTTCCGCGACCAGCAAACCGCATTCCCGCTCCATAATGGCGCGGTAATTGGGGTTGCCGATGGAGCCGGTGTCGGTGCCCTCGCCAGCAAACGCAATGGCGGACCCAAAACGCAGGCCTTTACCCTTGGCGATGGTGTGCAGGCCGGTAACAGGCGTCGGAGTCGGGGGGGTTGGCGTAACGGGACCGGGACCAGTTGGCGGCACAGTGACAGGGGGAACCGAGCTGATGCCCGCCTCCCCGCCGCACGCGGTCAAGGATAACGCGGAAAGCCCCATCAGCGCCTCTCGGCGGGTTAGGCGCATACCTTTATTGCCTTCATTGATCATTTCGTCACCACCAATTTCACGCTTTGCGTTTCGGCGGAGTTTGGCCCCACCATGATTTCAAAATCGCCCGGTTCAATCACGCGCTGCATCTTACCATTCCACATTTGGAAGGCGGAGGCGGGCAAGGTGACGGTCACCGACTGCTTCGCACCCGGTGCGATGGTGACACGGCGGAAGCCTTTAAGCTCCTTAACGGGCCGAGTGACCGAACTGACCGTATCACGGACATAGACCTGCACCACTTCATCGCCGCTATGCGCGCCGGTGTTGGCGACATCAACGGTGACAGTGACCGATTGGCCAGCAGAGATGGAGGACGCGGACAGGCGCGGCTCCCCAAAGCTGAATTTGGTGTAGCTCAGCCCAAAGCCGAATGGGAACAACGCCGCCTTATCATCAAACAAATAGCCGCGCCGTGCGGTCGGCTTGTGGTTGTAATAATAGGGGATTTGGCCAACATTGCGCACCACCGTGACGGGCATTTTGCCACCAGGGTTGACGATACCGAACAAGGCGTCGGCAATCGCGTGGCCCTGTTGTTCGCCGCCGTACCAAGTTTCCAAAATCGCGTCAGCCTTCGCCACGATGCCGGGATAGGAAGGCGGGCGGCCATTGACGAGGACCACCACCACGGGCTTACCCGTTGCCTTCAACGCGTCGAACAATTCCTCTTGTTCGCCGACAATATCAAGGCTGGACCGGTCGCCCAAATGGTTGTTCGCCCATCCTTCACGGCTGGTTTGTTCGGTGTCGCCGATGAACAGGACAATGTGATCCGCATCCTTCGCGGCCTCAACGGCGGCGGCGATGCTTTTGCGGTTTTCGGCGGGGTCGGCCAGCTTTACGTCATCGGCCCACCAATCGTCGTCGAGGGTTATTTTGACACCCTCACTAAACACGATATTCGCCTTGTCACCCACCAAGGCCTTGATACCGACCAAGGGCGAAATCGGGTTTTTGGGGATGCCATAATATCCGCCAAGCCGCGCGACATTGGCGTTGGGGCCAATGACCGCAATCGTCGGCTTTGCGCCTGTGCCATCGGGCATGGCCAGCGGCAGGACGCCATCGTTTTTCAACAGGACAAGCGACTTGGCCGCCATCGTCCGCGCCAGGGCCACCGCCTCCGCATTGTTGGTAATCGCGGTGTCTTTGATGTTACCATAGGGATTTTCAAATAATCCGGCGAGGAACTTAATCTTCAACATCCGCGCCGCTGCCGCGTCAATCGCGGCCTCATCGACCAAACCTGCGCGCACGGATTCGGTCAGCGTTTTATAAGCAGCGCCATCGGGCAAATCGGCATCAACGCCCGCCGCTAGGGCGTGCCGCGCTGCTTCCGGCAAATCGGCCGACGTTTTGTGTAGGCGGGCCAAGTCATCAATCGCGTAATAGTCACTGACCACCGCGCCGCCGAAATTCCATTCGCCGCGCAGGACGCTGTTGAGCAGCCAATAGTTGACGTGGCTCGGCACACCGTCGATTTCGTTATAGCTTGCCATCACCGCCTGAATGCCGGTGCGCGAAACGACGGCCTCAAACGGCGGGAAGAAATCTTCACGTAAGGTCCGCTCGGCAAAGGGTGCGGGGCCGACATTGGTGCCGCTTTCCGGTTGTCCGTGGCCGGTCATGTGTTTTAGCGTGGCGAACACTTTGCCATTGGGCAGCGGCACGTTCTTCCCCTCGCCTTGCAGGCCAAGGACAGCGGCAACGCCCATTTCACTGACCAGATAGGGATCCTCGCCAAAGGTTTCCTCAATCCGGCCCCAACGCGGGTCGCGGGCAATGTCGACCACGGGGGACAGCACCAAATGCACGCCGCGGCTGCGCACTTCGCGGGCAATTACGCTGTTGACCTGACGCACCAAATCGGGATCCCATGTGGAAGCCATAGCGATGGATTGCGGGAAACTGGTCGCATCCCGCGCCGCCAAACCGTGCAGCGATTCCTCGTGCATAAGGACCGGAATGCCAAGCCGCGTTTCCTTCACCGCCCATGTTTGCACAGCGTTCACATAATCGACGCTTTCCTTGATGGAACGTTGTTTGTTAACGCGCGGGCTAGCGGGACCAGTGCGATCCGATGGGCGGGCGAGTTGGCCCAAACCATTGGGGAATACTTGGTTGGCTTTGGCGATGCTCCACCGGCCATCGGCCTCTTGCACCTGCGCCTTGCTGTCCCACAAAGTGATGATTTGCCCGACTTTTTCCTCCAGCGTCATGCGCGAGAGCAAATCGGCGACGCGCTCATCCACCGGCAAAGCGGCATTGCGATAGGGGGCGTTGGCGGGCGGCTTTTGCATTTTGGATGGCGCGGCGGTGGCCTCAGCAGGCGCGTTTGTTTGTTGCCCATATAACTGCGCCACCGGCACCGCGACGGCCAGTGCGACCGACATGGTGGAGGCCAAAAATGCTGCTGTTAATGAAATACGCATCGCCCATCATCTCCTAACTATGTTTGTCCGACGTGATTCTTGCCGTCAAATGTTACCGCTACCATGATTGCTTAATAGGTCGTCTGTCAAGCCAAAACAGAGCAGCCATGTTACTGCGCGCCTTATTCAATCGGCAGTTCAAAGCTGCTGACCGGCAGATTGGCCGCATCATACAGGTTTACCACCGGCGCATCGGCCCAGCCATAGCGCACCCGCGTGGCGGGCATACCGTCGGCGGTCAATTCCACCGTTGCGCCTTTGGCTATCGCACTCACGAACCGGCAACTGCCCGCCGCATCGCCGCACAATTCAAAGCCGATGGCCTGATTGCTGCTCCAACTCGACAAGTCGCCAGTCACGCCGTCGAAGCGCACAATAACGCGACTGTCCGATTGCGTCGCCGACACAGCGCGGGGGAATGGCTTGCCCTCCGCCGCGCGCGCCAATCGGTGGCCCAGTTCAATTTTGTTCGCCGGATGGATATCCAACCGCTCGCCCAAATCGATGGCGGGGACCAAGGTGATTTGCGCATCGGCGTCTGCCGCGCGGCGTTGTTCATCGCGCAAGGCTCCCCATCCGCTTTCGGTTGGCTGGCTTGCAGGCGCGCCAAAATTGGCGAGGCCGACGACGAGGACAGGCAAATCCTTCCGCCCGAATTGCGCGCGATAGCCCCCTGCCAAGGCGGCAATACGGTCCGCATAGCCGGGGATGCCGACATCGGACTCGCCCTGATACCACGCCACGCCGTCCAGTGCGATCGCGCCAAGCGGTGCGACCATCGCATTATGGATCAGGCCAAGGCCCGCAATCTCATCCCATGGTGGGCGAGGCGCATTGCCCATGTTGGCGGTAACGACGGAATAACGCCAATCACTGCCCAGCGGCATGGTGCTGCCGTCGGCAAAGGTCATCTTCACCGCGTCCGCCGGTCCCTGCATCCCGCCAAAGGCCCAGCCATTGGCGATGAGCAGGACAACGTCATTGTCCCCTTCCCGCCAATATTGCGGCGGCAGGGCATAATTGCGGGCGTTGGACCAACTGAACGTGTTGCCAATCGGCGTGCCATTCACAAACGTCTGATCGTTATCATCAATCACGCCCAGTGATAATGCCGCCCCTTGCGCCGCCTGCTCCTTAGTCAGGGTGACGGTGCGGTGGAACCAGACATAGCCCCGGAAATCCTTCATCGCGCCGCCGGGCCATTCGTCCCAGACAGAAATCGCGGGAACGGGCGACCAGTTCAGCTGATCGGGCTCAACCCATGGCTCCGCTCCTGCCGCATCGCCGCTGCCCGCGCGCCACCACTCGGCCCAACGCTGCCCAAAGGCGAGGTTGGCGGCCAAGGGATCGCGGGTGAACAGCGCCAATGTTTCCGCCTCCGCCGCGCCATAGACCGCACGCGATGCCTCTGGTGAGAGCCAAGCGCGGATTTGCGTGCCGCCCCATGTC
>JBGSSR010000306.1:0-6556 GCA_041736905.1 Sphingomonadaceae bacterium
GCTGGCCGGAATGGCGGCGCGATCGTTGGGCCGGTTGGATGCGGCGCAGGGGCATTTTGCGCGCGCAGTGCAGGCCGCGCCGAACAATGCCGATATCGCCAATATCCATGCCAATGCGCTGTCTGCTTTGGGGCTGCATCAGGATGCGGTGGCGGCGTTTGACCGGCTGTTGGCCAAACACCCCGCGCATATAGACGCCCAATGCAACCGCGCGCTGGCGCTGATTGAGGCGGGGGAGTTTGCGGCCGCCATCACCGCTTGCGATGCATTCCTGAATTCGAAGGGCGACAATGCCCGCATTCTGTCCGTCCGCGCGACGGCAAAGCAACGTTTGCACGATCTGGAGTCAGCATTGGCCGATATGGATCGTGCGGTGGCGCTGGACCCGAAACGGGCACTGGGCCACGCCAATATTGGCAAGCTGTACCTGGCGATGGCGGAGGCGGAAAGCGCGGTGGCCCATCTTTCAAAAGCGGCGGCATTAGGCCTTAACACCACCGATTTGGCGTGCGATTGGGCGTCGGCTTTGTTGATGAACGGGGATGTCGCGGGCGCGCGGGCATTGTTTGAGAGAGTGTTGGCGCATCAACCGGACCACGCCATCGCCAACCGTGATTTGGCGCGGCTGCTGATCGAGTTCGTTGGCGATCCCGACCCATTCGCACATTACCGGCGGCGGGCGGAGCTGGAACGCGACCACCAACCCGCATGGGCGGCGTGGCTGAATGTGCTGACACAGAACAGCCGTTGGGCGGAACTCGACACGGCGGCAGCGGTCGCATTGCGGCGCTTTCCGGATTGGGCTGAGGCGCATTTGTGCGCGGCGACGGCGGAGGGGTGGTTGCGCTCACCCACCAATGCGGTGGAGCGATTGCGCGAAATCATCAGTCGGATCCCCGCAGCGGAAACATACGCCGCCCTGCCCCTTCCCTTCATATTGATGGCTGGCGATCCGGCGGCGGTGGAGCCGATTGTTCGGCAAGTGACAGCAGCGCGCCCCTATGATCAAACAACATGGGCGTATCAGGCGACCGCGTGGCGGATGCTTGGCGATGAGCGTGAGTTCTGGCTGTGCGATTATGAGCGGTTTGTGACGCCTATCCCTGTGGGCGAATTGTCCGACCCTCCGCGCGATCAGGCTGATTATGCGCGGTGGTTGGCCGACGTGCTCGATACCTTGCACATTGGCAAGGCGGAACCCGGGGACCAGTCGCTGCGCGGTGGGACGCAGACGCCGGGCGCTTTGTTTGACCGGCGGCATCCGGTGTTGAAACAATTTCGCGCCGACGTGCTGAGCGCGGCGCGGCGGATGCAGGCGGATTGGCCCGATGCGCCTGACCACCCGTTCCTCTCACGGCGTAGCGATGCGATGCGGTTTGCAGGATCTTGGTCGGTGCGTCTGGCGCGCGGCGGGCATCATGTGGCTCATAGCCACGCCAATGGTTGGATTAGCAGCGCCTTCTACGCGCGCTTGCCCGACCTTGAGCCGGGTCATGGGCCGCATGAGGGGTGCATTCAATTTGGCGCGCCGCCCGATATCATGGGCCTAAACCTGCCGCCGCGCCGGATTGTGCAGCCGGAAGAGGGCATGCTCGTCCTATTCCCATCCTATATGTGGCATGGAACGGTGCCATTCCATTCGGGCGCAATACGGATGACGGCGGCGTTTGACATACTGCCGGATTAGCGCGCCACGCCAACACAACGGGCACGAAAAAGGGCGACGGACATGATGTCCGCCGCCCCTTTTTTTCAATCAACACTCACCAAAGATTAGAACTTAATCCGACCTTGGATGGTGAAGTTACGGCCCAATGCGTATGGATCGTAGAAGTTGATGTTGGTGTTGGCTTGCTCGAAGATACCCGTCGTGGTTTGTGGCGGATATTTGTCGAGGATGTTGTTCACGATCGCGGTCAGCTCAAAGCCTTCCGTAACGTCGAAACGCACCGATGCGTTAACCAAGTGCAGGTCAGGAATGCGATCGGGGAATTCGTCATACAACGACGTGAAGTCGGGGTCATTCAGATCATAAGGATACAGACCGTCGAGGTCGGCACCTGGGAAGTTCTGTTTGCCACCCTTCTTCCAGACATAGCGAACTTGGAAGGTGATGTCGTCACCCGACCAACCCACAGTTGCCGTGTTCGCCCATTTCGGGGTCACACCACCGTTACCGGAGAATGCGGTATCAACAAATTCGGAATCGCCGAGCTTGTAAGAGTCCACATAGGTAAATGTGTTTTGGACGTAGAAGTTACCGCCAAAGGCAGGAACGCGCCAGTCAAGACCGACGTCAACACCCGAAGTTGTCAACGGCGTCGTCGAGTTGCCAACACTGGTGTTGACGAAATCGATTTGACCGGTGCCTGGGTCACGAACAACGCGAGCGCAAGCTTCAGCCGATTGTGCCGAATAGCACTGGCTGATCCAGAACGCCGCACCCAAGGCTGCAACGCGGTTGGTCAGTTTGATGTTGTAATAGTCGGCAGTCAAAGTCAGGCTACCGCCCAACAGATCACCGGGTTGCAACACCACACCAACAGTCCAGGTTTCGCCCTTTTCTTCCGACAGATTCGGGTTGCCGAACGAGAAGGCCTCAACTTGGCTGTTGTTCTGTACGAAGCCGGTCAGAGCCGAAGCCGGAACGCCTTGAGCGATACAGAACGCGCCATTACGGCCAGCGTTGGTTTGGTTGCAAGGGTCGGTGTAGGCTGGGAAGCCTTGGTCACCGTTTTGGAACAATTCGAACACCGAAGGCGCACGCGCCGCACGGTTGTAAGAACCACGGATCTTGATGAAGTCAGCAGGTGTGAATTCAGCTTCCGCTTTCCAGTTAAACAGACCACCAACGGTCGAATAATCGGAATAACGAGCGCCTGCACCCAATGCCAAGAACGAAGTTACTGGCACACGAATTTCGCCGTACACTTCCTTCACGTTGATCGAGCCAGCGATATCTTGAATGGCGTTAAAGCCAATGATGTCGCCGGTGCGTTGTGCATCGTCAACGGTCGTTACGCCGGTGTCCTTACGGTATTCAGCACCGAATGCTACGCCGACAGGACCGCCGGGCATTTCGAACAAGGTGCCGGTTACGTTGGCAGCCACACGAACCTGTTCAAATGATTCAGTTTCAGTGGTGTTCAAACGCACGAACGACAGCATCGCAGGGGTCAAAGTATTCTCACCGAAGATGTCGATGGGAACGCAACCTGGTGCCGAACCGGTGGGGCAGTTGTTCAAACCTTGGACAACGGCCGAACGACGGATGTTACCTTCACCGCGGCTGACGTTGTCAACACGGCCAAAGCTACCAACAAGGCTCACGCCCCAGTTGTCGCTCAAATCGTGCTCAAGAATTGCGCGCAGATTTTTCGCGTCGGTTTTGAAGGTACCGATACGTGGGCCGGTTTCCGTGAAACGACGGTTGATGATGAAGTTACCGGTTGGGTTTGGACGGCTTGCCAAAGCAATCGCCAAATCAGCAGGGATCAGCGGGCTGTTGTAAGGAACAACAATGCCGGTTGCTGGGGTCGGTGCCAAGTTCACAACCTGATTTGCATTGGTGTACGATGCGTATACCTTCAAACGGGTGTCTTCCGTGAAGTTGTAGCTACCAACAGCCGTGAACGTCAAACGATCATAAGGCGTGATCAGGAAGTTGTCTTTGGCGAAGCTGTAACGCGTCGAACCAATTGCACGATTCGGAACAGCGCAGTTACCCGAGCTGTTACTTGGGCTCAGACGACCGCTCGAGTCGAACGACAAGGTGCCGCCATTGACCGCACCGCCAACGCCGCCATTACAATTGGTGTCGGTGTTACCGGCGCCAAAAGTTGCAGGAAGCAAGGTGCTCAAGTTTTGGAAGGGGTTGCCTGCCAAAGAGGTGATGGTTGCCCAAGGTGCAGTTGCCGAACCACCGCCCGCAGCCACAACCTGGCTCCAGCCAGCAGTGGATTGGATGTCGGAAACGTCGTCAACAACATAGGGAATGCCATATTGGCCATCGGAATCACGAACGGGCAGGAAGATTGCGCCCGAAACGCGCGAATAGTCATAACGACCTTGGCTCACCTTGTCGCGGTTCGTGAACGAACCATAGACAGTGATGTTGCCCTTATCGTCGGCAAAGTTGCCACCGACCATGCCGGAGACGTTCATGCCGAAGCCGGTGCCGTCTTGCGAGATCGAGTTTTGAGCGGTCAGCTCAACGCCTTCAAAGTCATCTTTCAGGATGAAGTTGACAACGCCAGCCAATGCGTCCGAACCGTAAACGGCCGAAGCACCACCGGTCACAACCTCGATACGGTCAATCAGACCGGTCGGGATTTGCGAAATGTCGGTAACGCCAGTCGTGGTGGAAGCGGGCAAACGCTCGCCGTCCAACAGGATCAGCGTACGTGCGGGTCCGAGACCACGCAAATCGAGGGTCGAGAAATTCTCACCGCCCGAGTTGTTGGAAACGCGCGTGTTGCCAGGGATAACCTGTGGCAATTCGTTCAGCAGCGTTTCAACCGTGGTCGTGCCGGTCAATTCGACCTGCTCCGAACCAACGACCGTTACCGGGCTGGCAGATTCAGTGTCCGTGGTACGCGCGATGCGCGAACCGGTCACGATGATGGGTTGGCTTGCGCCTTCCTCTTCGGCGTCTTGCGCGTATGCAGGCGCAGATGCCAATGCCAGACCAAGTGCCAAAGGCGCTGCGGCATATTTAAGTGTGGTAATACGTGTGTTTTTCACGTTGTTAAGCCCCTATATTGTGCATTCAATCGTGGGTTAGCCCCGCCATTGAACATCGACTTATTCATCCCTGATTCAGGCAGCCGCAGCCAATTTATGGCAGCGCCCAAGTCGATCAGGTTGCTATAGTGATGGCGCATAGGGCGGCTATTGGCAAAGGTGTAAGCGGGTTTCAGCGCGTTTTCCCGCTTCGTGTATCATTTTTGCAACATTATTATAACACGGCGCACTTGAAGCGCCGGTATGTTGACCGATTATTACGCGAACACACCAAAAGCGCGGGTTTTTCGCAATTAAAATTTCGAAAATGAGACTTTTAGAATCGCAAGTGAACGTTTCTTTACATCGGTCCGGCGAGCAGTTTAGGATCAATCCGTGCGCTATGCCATTTCATGCCCCAGTGCATATGCGGGCCGCTGGCGCGTCCGGTGGCTCCGATTTTGGCGATGGGGTCGCCTTGGCGCACAATCTGCCCCTCGCTTACCAACAGGACGGAGTTGTGCAGGAATGCACTATTGAGGCCATTGCCATGATCAATCATCAACAAATAGCCCTCCAACGTGAAGGGTGACGTCGCGGCAAGGGTCACGACGCCATCGGCGGGCGCGACAATGACCGTGCCCGTCGGCATCGCGACATCGACGCCGCTGTGATAGCTGCCCGGTTGGCCCTGATAGACACGTTGCGATCCGAACAGGCCGGAAATGCGGCCTTTGACGGGCCAAATGAACGACTGCGTCCAACCAAAGGAGCCGCTGTCAATCTTGCGCGCGGCATTGATTTGCGCGAGTTCGCCATTGCGTCGTGCTTCAAAATCCGCGCTTGATTTGGCCCCGCCCTTCATTGGCGCGTTGACGTTTTCAATGCGCCAGCCACCGGCGGTGAGGTTAATGGGCATAGTGCCCGTGCGGCCATCGGCGAATGTTAGCGTTAAGCTTTGCTCCAACGGCGCATCGCGGTCGAAAGCGATGAACATATTGCCGTCGCTATCCATCGGCAACGCCGCGCCATTGTAGGTAACGGCGGTGATGTTGTATGGCGCCTGCATCAGGACATAACCGCCTTGTTGCAAGGCAGCGCGCTTTATTTCCAGTGCATCGCCATAAGCGGCGCGGTCGGATATGGGGCGATCGGGTAAAGGGGCAATATAGGGCGGGGTATACTCCGCTGGGTCCACGACCATCTGTTGCGGGTTTGCTTCTGCCTCGGCCAGAGGATTGGCGGTGCAGCTGACCACCGACGCCACGAACGCAAGGGCAAGGCCGAACCGCCCGCTCATCACGCTCACGCCTCGCCCGTCCGATGCGATTTGGCATCATCAATCAGCGCCTTGGTCGCCTCAACAGGCCCCGCATAGGGCTGCTGCCGCGCCACGCTCCAATAGCGGAGTTCATCCAAGGGGATAATCGCCCCCGATTGCGCGCAAATGACATGATCGCCGGGTTGCAGCGCGCGAATGTCATTCGGGCCATAACGGAGTTTCGCGACGCGGTTTTTTGTGGTTCCAAACATGAAAAGGCCTTAGCAAACGGGATGCCCGTTTGTCGAGGGGGCGGTTCCGGCTGTCTCTAATCCGAACAAGCCCCTTATCCGAACAAACTGCCCTGCCCCTCTGGTCCAGATTTCGCCTCTGGTTTGCGTGTCGGCTTTGACCGGTTTTCCGCCCCATCCACCAATGCGTCCACAGCCTTATCAGCAAAGCGCAACGTCAACGCGCCCGCTTTCTGAGCCGCCGCGCCGGTGGTGAGCGTGCGGCCATCGCGGTCGGTGACCCGCGCGAACCCTCGGCTCAGCGGCTTATCGGGATGCAATT
>JBGSSR010000310.1:0-3984 GCA_041736905.1 Sphingomonadaceae bacterium
CGCATCGCCTGCCACGACGGCCCGGTTTCCGGCAGTTCTACCAGACCGGCAGCACAACCCTTGGCATAGGCGCCGATCGGCATCGGATCCTGCCGCGAGGGCTGGTCCTTGGCTCCGAACAGCTGGTTGGCCAGCGGCGCCGCAGCCGCGGGAAGGATCGGTAGCGCGAGCACGAGGGCCAGCGCGGTCAGGAAACGTGTCATCATGTCAGACTGCCCGTGTCACCATTCGGTTTGACCCAGACTAGCAGACCCGCGCCCAGAACGAAAAGCACGATAAGCGGAGCAACGCCGATCTGCTGGCTGCCGCTCCACATCGTGGCCAGCGTTATCGCCAGCGGGGCAATGAACGCCGTGGCCTTGCCCGACAGGGCATAAAGCCCGAACGCCTCGGTCTCTCGCCCCGGCATCGCATGATAGACCATCAGCGTGCGCGAGGCGGCCTGTGCCGTGCCGCCGCCGGCCCCGATCAGGCCGCCTACCAGATAGAACAGGATGTCTGGCAGGGCCGACCCCTCGGCCAGAGGGGTGCCGAAGAAGCTCTCGCGCGAGATGCCCAGAAGCAGGATGCAGACGGCGATCAGGATCACCAGAGAGACCAGGATCACCGGCTTTGGCCCGAACCGCGCATCGGCCTTGCCACCAAGCCAGCTTGCCACCATTGCCGTCAGCGCGCCGACAATCCCGAAGACGCCCAGTTGCGTGACGGTCCAGCCCAGAACGCCCACGGCATAGACGCCGCCGATGCCATAGAGTCCGTTCAGGGCATCGCGGTACAGCATCGAGGAGCCCAGAAAGGCAAACAGACTGCGCCGCCTCGGCAAGCTGCGCAGCAGCGCCAACAATGATCGCAGCGCAGCCCCTATGCTCATGCGCACCCGGGGGCGCGGCGCTTCGCCTACCCAAAGGAAAAACGGGATCATGAACACCGCGTGCAGAGTGCATCAAGGCTATGCTTCGCGCCGGGAAACTGCGTGCGCGCGATGGCGAGGGTGTCGATCATCCGGTCCTCGCCCACGGGCGGGCGGCCCGCGCGGGTGAGTTCCGCGTTCAGAAAGCGAAAATCGAAAGTTGCATTATGCGCCACCAACGGCGCATCGCCCAGAAACTCCAACAAGTCATCCACGGTATCGGCAAACAACGGCTTGTTGGATAGGAACGCATCGGACAGTCCGTGGATTTCCTCCGCCGATTTTGGCATCGACCGTTCGGGGTTGTAATAAGCATGGAACACCGCGCCCGTGGGCACCAAACCCACCATTTCGATGCAACCCATTTCCACCAACCGGTCGCCGGTGTTCGGGTCAAAACCCGTGGTTTCTGTATCGAAAATAATCTCACGTGACATTGGACTAAGTGTGGGACGGATTATTCCTTCTGGCAAGCCATTTGCCATAATTTTTACGCAATTGGGCAAGGATTTCGCGCAATTGGTCGCGGGTGTCGGCCAGCGAGCCGTGATTTTCGATGATAAAGTCGGCGCGGGCCCGCTTTTCCGAATCGGGTGTTTGCAGACTCAGGATATGCGCGAATTTTTCCGGCGTCATATTGGGCCGCGCCAACACCCGCGCGCGTTGCACTTCGGCGGGGGCGGATACGACGAGAATGACATCGACGTTTTTTTCGCCCTTGGTTTCGAACAGCAGGGGTATGTCGAAGCAAATCATCGCGGCGTCCTGATGCGCGGCAAGGAAGTCTGCGCGCGACCGGCCCACGGCGGGATGCAGAATGCCCTCCAGTTTTTTGAGCTCCTCCGGCTTGCCAAACACCATCGGGCCAAGTTTCGCCCGGTCGATGCCGCCGTCCGCGCCGGCGGTATTGGGGAAGGCGGATTCTATCGCCGCGACGCATGCGCCGCCCTTTGCCTGCAACCGGTGGACCTCCGCATCAGCATCGAACACGGGCACGTCTTCTTCGCGTAGCAATTCCGCAACGGTCGATTTGCCCATGCCAATGGAGCCAGTCAGGCCAATGACAAGCGGGCGGAAAAGGGCCGATTTTTCACTCATGACGTCATGGCCGCAATAGGATTTCGCGCAAGGCCGCGTCCTGTTCATCGCTGCTCGGCGGGGCGATGCCGAACAAGAGTTCAAAGGCAATGGCCGCTTGGCCAATGAGCATTTCCAAACCATCGACCGTCATGAGGTCCCGCTTCCGCGCCGCCTTTAGCAATGCCGTTTCCAGCGGGGTGTAGACAATGTCATAGACCACCGCGTCATCGGGAAGCGGCGACAAATCCACCTCCAGCGCCCCCTGTCCCGTCATGCCAAGCGGACTGGCGTTGACCAAAAGCGCGGCGGGGGGGAGCGCAGCATCCATCGGCAAGACATCACCCTTCATGCCGAATTGGCCCAGCAACCCCATCCCCTTCATCGGATTGCGCGCCAGCACGGTGACATGCGCAAAGCCCAATGCCTTTAACGCAAACACAATCGCCCGCGCCGCGCCGCCTGCGCCGATGAGGATAGCACTCTCCCCGCTCCAATCGCGGTCCGATATGGGCGCGGCGAACCCGCCGGCGTCGGTGTTGGTGCCGAAGAACGCGCCGGAAGCATCCCGCGCCACCGTGTTAATCGCGCCAATGCTGTCCCGCACATCGCCGGGGTCTGGCACATGGTCCAATGCGGCGATTTTATGCGGGATGGTGATGTTGCAGCCTTTGAAGAGCGGGTCGGCGGTGCGCGCCGCGAAATACGCGCCCAAATCCGCCGCCGCGACATGTTGTTGCCGATAGAGCACGTCCAGACCGGCGGCCTCTGCCCAGAATCCATGGATCAGCGGCGATTTGCTGTGTGTAATCGGATCGCCGATTACCTCGGCATAAGGGCGGTCAGGAGAAGGCAGAAACTCAGGCATTTTTATCCTTTGACGTCATGATGGCATTTTGCCGCGAATGCGCAAATAATCGAGCACGGCGAGCAATGGCAGGCCGATGATGGTGAAGTGGTTCCCCTCCACGCGCGCAAACAATTGCGCCCCCGCGCCCTCGATTTGATAACATCCGACCGAGTGGCGAATATCGTCCCAATGCGCGGCAACGTAATCCTCTATGAAGGCGTCCGACAGCATCCGCATCGTCATTTTCGCGGTGTCGACATGCCGCCAAACGGGCCGCGCATCCTCAGCCATGACGGCGGCGCTGATAAGCCGGTGCGTTTGCCCGCTCATCCGGCGGAGGTGTTCGCAAGCTTCCTCCGGCGTAGTCGGCTTGTCGAGCTGTTCGCTATCGGCCAGCACCAGCACTTGATCCGCGCCCAAAACCAGCGTCGATGGCACCCGCCGCGCGACTTTCATCGCCTTCGCCTCCGCCAGAGCATCGGCCAGATCGCGCGCCGACACCCCTTCGCCGCGCAGGCCGTCTTTCAGCGCATCCTCATCCAGGCCGGGGGCCAACCCCTCCACCGCCACGCCCGCTTCGCGTAGCATGGCAAGGCGATAGGCGCTGCCCGAAGCCAAAACGATGGTCGTATCGCCACCCGCCGTCATGACGGCCTCGACCGGTCGGTCAGGTTTTTCGCCGCCTGCCGCTCTTGATACAGGCGCAAAATCTCCGCCGCGCTTTCCTCAATGGATCGCCGCGTCACATCAATAACGGGCCAGCCGCGATCGGCGAACATGCGGCGGGCATAGCCGACTTCCTCACGCACTTTGTCGTTATCGACATAATCGGTTTCGGGCGCTTGGTTGAGCGAGAGCAGCCGGTTGCGGCGCACCTGCACCAACCGGTCGGGATTGGTGGTGAGACCCACGATGAACGGATGTTTGAGCCGATAGAGAAGATCCGGCGGCGGGGATTCCGGCACAATCGGAATGTTGGCGGTTTTCAGGCCCCGATTGGCCAGATAAATACTCGTCGGCGTTTTCGACGTGCGGGACACTCCGGCCAGCACTATGTCCGCCTCCTCCCAATCCTCCCACGCTATGCCGTCGTCATGCGCGATGGTGTAGTGGATCGCATCCACGCGGTCGAAATAAGCGGCGTCGA
>JBGSSR010000317.1:0-8123 GCA_041736905.1 Sphingomonadaceae bacterium
GTTGCGTAAATTCCGCGACGGCGGACACAAGCTGCCGAGCGCGCCGAATGCGCACGTTCACGAAATGGTCAACTTCGTCATCGGCACCACCGTCGAGCGCTACTACGAAGAGTTCCTGACCGCCGAACTGGCCATGGACGACGACGATATGCCCGAAGAAATCGGCTCGATCAGCCGTTCGGCCGAGGCACTGCGTTTGACCGCGCAAGCCCCTGCCCGTTCCGCGAACAACAACCGCGATTACGATCGTTAAAAATTGGCGGTAAAATTTAGCGTTTCGACGCAAACAAAAACCCGCCGGAGTTTGCGTTCCGGCGGGTTTTTTGTCGCCTAAAATGCGCGCCTATCGCTTTTCATAGGGCGTCAAATTCGGGCCTAGTCGGTTTGCGCCCAAATTGATGCGATCCATCGACCAATTGGCGACAAACACCGTTTTGCGGTCCACACCCGGCGCGATTTTCGCGTCGTTGTTTTCGATGGTCAGGCCATCGCTGCTGTTCCAGCGATTTTCGGGGGCAACAGTGATAAAGGCGCTGTAATTTTCCTTATCTTTGCCCTGCACAAACATATTGCCCGCGATCAGGCCGGTGGAGCCATCGGGCAAATCAATCATGTAATTGGTCGTGCGCCCACGCGTGTCGTCAAAACTGCTGTCGGTCACGCGGGTTTGCACCGCGCGGCTTTTGACATAATGCCCACCATTGCCACGTTCAAAGCGGCTGCGAGTGACGGTCAGCCGTCCATATTTGCCGATATAGATGCTATGCGCGCACGATAGCCCACGGTCGCACCGACCAAGGCCAGAGAAGGTCGAGCGGTCGATGACAATCTCACTGGCCTCATCATCGCCGGTCAAGATGCCCTGCTCGCTGTCGCGGAACATCGAGTTGGTGACGGTCAGCGGCCCTTTTTCCAACCGGATACCCGCGCCATTACCGTCCGTAACGGTCAGCCCGCGAAAGACGATGCCGTCCACCTTCGCGCCGCGCCCGCGGAGGACTAGCACGGCCTTGCCCTCACAAATGCCGCCGTCGAACATCACTTGCCCCGCATTTTCGGCGCGATAAGTGATGAAGCCGGCGGTTTGCACTACGCAATCATTGTAGCGGCCCGATGCTATAACAATGGTGCCATCACGGTCGCCAATGGCCTCCACCGCTTGGCGCAGCGAGGGGAAGGCCTGACCGGTTTCCGCCACGCGGAACGACGCTCCGCCGCTTTGCGCAAAGGCGGGGGCGAGTGCGACGACGATGACGCCGCTGGCAAGGCTCGCCAACACTGTGCGCAGGCTAGTTTTGACGCGTTTTGAGGGCTGGGTGCGGGAACGGTGGGGCATAGATCAGTCCTAATGGAGATTGGGTGCGGCGAACAATCGCGCTTCACCCATGAAAATATCGCTAAAACGGCGGAAAATCCAGCGGCTTAACCAAAGCATTCTGCATCATTTCGTCATCGTTCCGCCCTGATACACTGCTCAGCTTAAAAGTTTAACGGCGGATTTCCGTATTTCGCCATGGACGATCAGGAAGTCTGCGAGTAACATTGTATCAATGCCGCCTTATTTTGGAACCACGCCTGCCCCGCGCGGTTCATTTGGCGGATAGATATATTGTGCCATGTGTAGCGCACATTAAAATTAAAGAGGATAAGCCATTGAAAAAATATATCCCTATGCTGCTCGTCGCCGCCGCGCCCATTGCGCTGACCGGTTGCAACGCCGTTGTGCCGGAAGCCGCAGCCAGCACCGATGCGCCTGCTAAAACCGTCGTGTTGGATGAAAGCAACCCCCTGCTCGCGCCATGGACCGGCCCTTATGAAGGCGTGCCGCCATGGGATAAGGTGAAAGTCAGCGATTTTCCCGCCGCCTTCCAACAGGCGATGATCAATTATAAGGCCGAACAGGACGCGATTTTGAGCAATCCTGAACCCGCGACCTTTGCCAACACCATCGTGCCGTTGGAGCTGTCCGGTAAGCAGGTCGGCCAATTGTTCGCCATTTGGGGCGTGCACAGCGGCAGTCTATCCAGCCCCGAAATTCAGGCGATTGAGGGCGAGTGGGAGCCAAAAATGCAGGGCTTCTTCACCGAAATGGAATTGGACCCCCGCCTGTTCGCGCGGATTAAGATCATTTACGACGCCCGCAATTCCCTTGGCCTTGACGCCGAACAAATGCGCGTGGTCGAAATGCGCTATGAGGATTTGGTGAAGGGCGGCGCGTTGTTGGACGATGCCGGCAAAACCCGCCTGATTGCGATTTCGGGCGAAATGGCGGGCAAATTCGCCGAGTTTTCCAAACGCGTTCTGGCCGATGAAGAAACCTACATTCTCTTCACCGACGCATCCGAAGTCGCTGGTGTCCCCGAAAGCAGCCTGTCGGCGATGAAATCCGCCGCCGAGGCCAAAGGCCTGAAAGGCTGGGCCGCGGTCAACACGCGCAGCGTGGTGCAACCGTTCTTGGAAAACTGCACCAACCGCGCCAGCCGCCGGAAAGTGTTCAACGCCTTTGCCATGCGCGGCGATAACAACGATGCCAATGATACCAGCGGCATCATCGCCGACATTTTGAAATTGCGGCAGGAACGCGCGGAATTGCTGGGTTATAAAACCCACGCCAATTACCGCATGACCAACACCATGGCGAAAGAGCCCGAAGCGGCGATGGACCTGATGATGCGCGTCTGGCCCGCGGCTGTCGCCCGCGTGAAGGAAGAAGTCGCCGATATGCAGGCGGTCGCCGACCGTGAGGCCGCCGCTGGCAAGGGGCCGAAAATCACCATCGATAAATGGGATTACCGTTTCTACGCCGAAAAGGTGCGCAAGGAAAAATTCGATCTCGATCAGGCCGAATTGAAGCCCTATTTCCAACTCGACAAAATGATGGACGCGATGTTTGACAGCGCGGGGCGTCTCTATGGCCTGAAATTCGTGGAGAACACCGGCGCGGTGCCCGTGTTCCACCCCGATGTGCGCACGTTCGAGGTGAGCCGCGAGGGTAAGGTTATCGGCCTGTTCTACCTCGACAATTATGCACGCCCCGGCAAACGCTCCGGCGCGTGGATGACGACCTATAAAGATCAGCATAAGCTAGGCAACAGCAACCTGATTTTGGCGTCGAACAACAACAACTTCGTAAAGCCGGCGGCGGGGGAAACCACGCTGATTAGTCTAGATGACGCATCGACCCTGTTCCATGAATTTGGCCATGCGCTGCATTATTATAACTATAACATCACCTACCCGACATTGGGTGAAACGCCGCGCGATTATGTTGAGTTCCCGTCACAGGTGAACGAAAACTGGTTGATGACGCCCTATGTCCTGCAAAAATATGCGGTGCATTATAAAACGGGTGAGCCCATTCCCGCGTCATTGTTGGCGAAGGTTGAAGCCAGCGAAACCTTTATGCAAGGTTTTGCCACGACCGAATATCTGGCCAGCGCCATTTTGGATATGAAGCTGCACAACCGTTCCACCCCCGTGACGGACGTGAAGGCGTTTGAGCGCGACACATTGGCCGAAATCGGTATGCCCAGCGAGATGGTTATGCGTCACCGTTTGACGCAGTTTAACCACCTGTTCTCCTCCGACGCTTACTCGGCCGGCTATTACAGCTATATCTGGTCAGATGTCATGGGCGCGGACGCATGGGCGGCCTTTATCGAGGTTGGCGTGTGGGACAAACCCACCGCTGAGCGCTTCCGCACGGAAATCTTTGCCAGCGGCAACAGCTATGAACGCAAAGTCGCCTATCGCAATTTCCGCGGCCGCGACCCGCAGGTGGAGTCGCTGTTAAAACAACGCGGTTTCCCAACGGGTAGCAGCGAGCAGAAATAAGGCTTCACGCCAAAAGGATAGCGGGCCGTCGCGGGACACTGCGGCGGCCCTTTTTATTACCGGCTAGCAAGAAGCAGAAATATGCTGGACCCGATAATCCAAAACCCGTCGAGTGTTTTCAAGCGAAGCGCGCCAAGCCACAGCGCAATCGGCCGCGCCAAAAATCCGCCTAATGCAGCACCTGGTGCAGCGAGCACCACGACATCCCACGGCACATGGCCGACGTCGATATGCCAGATGGCACCGCTCAAAACGTGCAATGCGGATAAAACACACGCGGTGCCCGTCGCCATCAAAATCGGATAATGCCGTATGAACAAATAGAGCGCGACAAACTCTCCAATGCCCACGGAAAACAATGCGGTGATAAACCCGCCGGGAATGGCGGCGAGCAGCAAGATGATAAGGTCAATGCGCGCCAGCCCCGTCCGCTCCGGCACATTGCGATTGACGAGCCAGGCCGACGCAATCAGCACACTGCCTAATATAATGGAGAAGCTTTTGAGCGCCATCAGCACTTGATGCTGGTCAAATTGGCCAAACCGCTGCGTCAATAACATGGTGGGCAGCGACAGCAGCGCGACAGCGCCAATCACGGTCCAATAATCGCGCGTCCGCACGGGGGTGCCGCGATCCTCCAGCTCCGCGCCGCGATGCTCATGCACCCGCGCGGTCCAACGCAATGCGCCCATGCTCATGCCAAAAGATTGGATGAGGAAACTCGCCGCGACCACTTGCGCCGGGGTAATGGCGTAAATACCGCCTTCACGCAGCAAGTTGAACACGGGCACAAACACCACGCCGCCGCCCGTGCCGCTGGTATTGGCGATAATTGCGCCAAGGACGCCAATGAAGGGGAAATAACCGATTTTCAGCAGCAAATCCGCTTGATATGGCGCAAGCGCCAGCATCGCCACATAACCAGCGGCCATGAACGTCAAACCGGCGTAGAACCAGCGCGGATGCGATGCTATCACGATTATGACCCCCGAAAAACGGCGGCTATTGGTTTAGATTCGGGCGCAACCATTGCCGCGCCGTATCCAATTCCATCCCGCGCCGGACTGCATAGTCGCTTAATTGCTCTTCGTCGATACGCGCGACGCCGAAATATTCCGCCTGCGGGTGGCCGAAATAGAAGCCGGAGACGGCGGCGGTGGGCAACATCGCAAAACTGCTGGTCAATGTAATACCCGCCGGATCATTGGCATCGGTGCGGCCCAGAAGATCGAACAGGCTGTCCTTTAACGTGTGGTCTGGGCACGCGGGATAACCGGGCGCGGGGCGGATACCGCGATATTGCTCCCGAATCAGCGCGGCATTGTCCAATTGCTCCTCCGGCGCATAGGCCCATAGGTCGCGGCGGACATGCGCGTGCATTCGTTCGGCCATCGCCTCGGCCAATCGGTCGGCCAGCGCTTTTAGCAGAATGTCGGAATAATCATCATGGTTCGCCTGAAACTCGGCAATTTTCACGTCGATGCCATGGCCCGCCGTGACCGCAAAGCCGCCGATCCAATCGCCCGCCGGATCGATGAAATCGGCGAGGCACATATGCGCCTTTCCATCGCGTTTTTTGACTTGTTGGCGCAGCATGGGCAATCGCGTGCCCTCAACGATCAAGTCATCACCATCGCGCTCCACCGGCCACAGACCAATCACAGCTTTGGCGGTAAGCCATTTCTCGGCGATGATTTTGTCCAGCATCTCCTGCGCATCGGCGAACAGGCTGGTCGCACTTTCGCCCACGACCTCATCGGTCAGGATTTGCGGATAGGTTCCGGCGAGTTCCCATGCGCGGAAAAACGGCGTCCAGTCGATATACTCGCGTAGGTCATTGAGATCCCAATCGTCATAGACGGTCAGGCCCGGCTGCACGGGTGCGGCGGGTTTCAGGGCGAAGTCCGTGGGGAAGCCATTGGCCCGCGCCTCGGCCAATGGCGTCAAATCCTTCGCCACCTTCTCACCGCGTGCAATCCGCACCTTTTCATAGCGCGCGCGAGTGTCGGCAATGAACGGATCGGCGAGCGTATCGCTGACCAAATTCGATGCCACGCCAACGGCGCGGCTGGCATCCAACACATAGACGGTAGCGCCGCTATACGCCGGTTCAATGCGCAAAGCGGTGTGCGTTTCACTGGTGGTCGCGCCGCCAATGAGCAATGGCATTTTCAGACCCGCGCGCTCCATTTCCTCCGCGACAGTCACCATCTCGTCCAGCGATGGCGTAATCAAACCGGACAGGCCGACCATATCGGCATCATGCTCAATCGCGGCGGCAATAATGTCGCTCCACGGCACCATGACGCCCAGGTCCACTGTCTCAAAGCCGTTGCATTGCAGGACCACGCCGACGATATTCTTGCCAATGTCGTGCACATCGCCCTTCACCGTGGCGAGCACGATTTTGCCCTTCCCCTTTGCGCCCGGTTCCTTTTCCGCCTCAATATAGGGGAAGAGATGCGCGACAGCCTTCTTCATCACGCGCGCGGATTTGACGACTTGGGGCAGGAACATTTTGCCGCTGCCGAACAGGTCGCCGACGACGTTCATGCCGTCCATGAGCGGCCCCTCGATCACCTCAATCGGGCGCCCGCCGCGTGCCTTAATCTCCAGCCGCGCTTCTTCGGTGTCGTCGATGATGTGCATATCAATGCCCTTCACCAACGCATGTTCCAGCCGTTTGATCACGGGCCAGCCGCGCCACTCCGCCGCTTGTTTTTCCGCCGCCGCATCGGTGCCACGGAATTTTTCCGCCAAAGCAATCAGGTTCTCGGTCGCATCGCCGCCGTTTGCGGGTTCGCGCATCAGGACCACGTCCTCACACGCCTCACGCAATACGGGGTCGATGTCGTCATAAATGTCGAGCTGCCCCGCGTTCACAATCGCCATGTCTAGGCCAGCAGGGATCGCGTGATAGAGGAATACGCTGTGCATCGCGCGGCGCACGGGTTCGTTGCCACGGAAACTGAACGACAGGTTGGACAGACCGCCGGAAAAATGCACGTGCGGGCAGGTGGCCTTGATTTCGCTCACCGCCTCAATGAAGTCGAGGCCATAGCGGCGGTGTTCGTCAATGCCGGTGGCGACCGCAAACACATTGGGGTCGAAGATGATGTCCTCGGGCGGAAAACCGATGCCGGTGAGGAGTTTATAGGCGCGCTGACAAATCGCGACCTTGCGCTCCTTGGAGTCCGCCTGCCCCGTTTCGTCGAACGCCATCACGACCACGGCGGCGCCATAGGCCATGCAGAGGCGGGCGTATTTCAGGAATTCTTCCTCGCCTTCCTTCATCGAAATCGAGTTGACGATGGGTTTGCCGGAGACAACTTTTAGGCCCGCCTCAATCACGCTCCATTTCGACGAATCGATCATCACCGGCACGCGCGCAATGTCGGGTTCGGCGGCGATCAGTTTCAAAAAGCGCGTCATCGCGGCGTGCGCGTCCAGCAGGCCCTCGTCCATGTTGACGTCGATAATCTGCGCGCCGTTTTCGACTTGCTCACGCGCGACCTCAACCGCCGCCTCATAATTTTCATTGAGGATCAGTTTTTTGAACTTGGCCGAGCCGGTGACATTGGTGCGTTCGCCAATGTTGACGAAGGTCGAGGAGGAGAGGGTGGTCATGGGTTCAATCTTTATGTTGGTTTATTAAGTTTGAAAGCGAAGCCGCATCGGCAATGTCATCAGTCGAGCGAAATCATTCCAACTCAACATGGCCATCGTCAAACACTTCGGCTTCCCAGCGTTCGCCTGGCACTGCGATACAAAACATCACGGCGTTATCGCGCACAGTCGTCAGGGTAAAGTGAATCCCTGCCGACTGAAGCTGTTCAATAATTTCATGTGCTGTCATTATGCCATCACGAACGGTTCAAGGCCCGCCAACCGCGTCCGCACGGGCACGCCGGGCACTACACGCGGGGCTTTGCCCGTCAAATGCCGCGCAATCGCGCCGATGTGTTCGGGCGTCGTGCCGCAGCATCCGCCGACGACATTGACCAATCCATCCGTGACCCACTCGTCGATTAATGTCGCGGTGGCTTCGGGCAATTCGTCATACTCGCCCAAATCATTGGGTAGGCCTGCGTTGGGATAGGCCATGATGAGGCAATCGCACACTTTGGCAAGCTCCGCCAAATAGGGGCGCATCTTGTCCGCCCCAAAGGCGCAGTTGATGCCAAACGTCAATGGTTTCAAATGCCGCAACGTGTTCCAATACGCCTCAATCGTGTGGCCGGACAGGTTGCGCCCGCTCATGTCGGTGATGGTGAAGGACAGCATCAACG